>JAAWIL010000178.1 GCA_022796315.1 Oscillibacter sp.
CCGCAGGCATCCTGACGGATGGCAAGGATTTTTAACGCAGTCAGGGCGGAATATACGCCGCCAAGACATGCGCGGGGAGATTTTAAACAGGCTCTAAGGCGTTTTGACATTTTCCAGACAGGGCCTAGACCTCCACTTCCTCCGCCGGGCGGTAGAGGACCTGAATGCCGCAGTCGTCCTGAAGGTGCTCCCGGCGGACGCTCTCGGCCAGGATCAGCCCCGCCAGGGTCTGGGGGTCCTCTCCCTCCCAGCCCGCCAGCAGATCCAGCAGCCACTCGTCCTGGCTGGGGTCCGCCACACCGTCGCTGACCATCACCGCGAAGCTCCCGGGCTCCAGGCGGGTCCGGGTGATGTCCGGCGCCGCCGGAGTGCCCCGCAGGCCCGCCGGCAGACTCCCCCCGGCCACCCGCCGCACCGCGCCGCCCTTTTTCAGATAGCTGGGGGCCGCGCCGTACTTGTAGAACACCGCCTCCCCCGCCGCCGGATCAAAGGTGCAGAGATCTATGGTGGTAAAGCTGCCGGTCTCCGCCCCCCGCAGAGCCATGGCGGCGTTGAGGGTCTTCAGGGCCGCCTCCGGTTCGATGCCCGCCTCCAGGAACTGGCGCAGCAGCCGGCAGGTCAGGGCCGACTCCTTCCGGGCCGGCTCCCCGCTTCCCATGCCGTCCGCCAGCAGGAGGCACCACACTCCGTCCTCCCGGCGGAAGGATACCAGGGTGTCCCCGCAGACGGTCTCCCCCTCTTTGGGCCGCAGGGCCGCGCCCACCTGGCAGGGGACCTGTCCCACCACGGCGGCGGAAACCGGCACGGCCTCCCCCAGCCCGGCGGCGGTGGCGGTCAGGAGCTCCGAGAGCTGGGCGTACTGCCCCCGGGCACTGCGCCGGGTCTCCTCCAGCTGCCGCCGGTACTGCCGCCGCAGCAGGAAGGCCGACAGCTCCCCGTTGACGGCCGTCAGGAAGTCCGGCAGGTGGATGCACCGGCTGGAGAAGTACTGCGGAAAATCCTTGGCCTCCGCCCTGCCCCGCTCCAGCAGGTAGGGCGTGGCGTCGTTGAGGGCGTTGAAGGTCCCCGTATACTCCTTCTGCCAGCAGAGGGCGCACAGGGCGCAGCCCCGGCAGACCTTCTCCGCCGCCCGGTCAAAGACGATGGCCGGGTTCTCCTCCGCCGGAGGCGGCGCCGCGCGGCCCATGCTGTCATAGAGCTCCCGCAGGGCCTCCGCCGCCTTGGTCAGCCGCTCCTTCAGCTGGCTCCCCGCCGGGGAGACGGCGGCCTCCTCCCGCTTCACCCGCTTCCCGCCGAAGAGCCTCGCCGGCAGCAGCAGGAAGACCCCCATGCCCAGAGCGGCCTCCAGCAGCAGGGGCTGGCCAAAGGGGTCCTTCACCGGCAGCAGCGAGAGCAGAATGGCGGCCAGGAACGCCCCCGCCGCTCCCACCCGGGGACCGCCCCGGCGGCTCCCCGCCAGCAGGCCCGCCAGACCGTATCCCGCCGGCAGCAGCCCCATCCCGGCGCACAGGTCCGCCGCCAGCCCCAGGCCCAGCCCCGCCGCCGCTCCGGCCGCCGGTCCCCGCTCGTAGGCCGCCAGGGCCAGCACCGCGCACAGCGCCGCCCGCCCCAGGGAGAGGCCCAGCAGCGTCAGGTCGCTGAAGGCCAGCAGCAGCGCGGCGGCCAGGAAGAGCACGCTGTCCGCCAGGGGCGGCTCCCCCCGGAACCCCAGCAGGGGCCGGAAGTACCAGGCGGAGATCCCCGCCAGGCCCGCCGCCGCCAGACAGGGCGTCACCTGGCTCAGGGGCGACAGGGACTGGACCACGTAGATCCCCCCCACCACCAGGACCAGCACCGCCGCCGTCGCCGGTATGGCCTTGGGGCGGCTCAGCAGGGCGCTGCCCTGAAAGGACGTGGCCGCCGTCAGAATCAAAATGGCGATGGCCAGATGGGGCAGCGCGTCGGCAAAGCTCATAAACAAAAGTGCCCCCGCGGCGGTGCCCGCCAGGGCAAAGGACCCCAGCGCCCCCGGCCCCGCCGCCGCCACCAGACCCAGGGCAAAGGGCGCGTATCCGCCGGTGATCTGGCTGGCCGTCAGCGCCCCCGCCAGGAAAAAGCGGATGCCGCCCTCCAGAACTCTCGCAGATGACAGCCGTTCCCGGATGATTGGACCGTGTTCCACAGCCTGTCCCTCCTATTTCCAAGGTTTTCCACCATCTTACAGCTTGTTCCTGGAAAATCCCGTCGGGAAATGAAAGGGGCGTCTTTCCCCATGCGGTCCCGCGTCCGGACGGCGGGACCCGGTCCTCCTCCGGGGCGGGGCCTCTCCGGACAGGAAGAGGGCGCCGGGAACTCTCGTTCCCGGCGCCCTGTCCATGATCCGGCGTTATTTTCTTCTGCGGCCGCCCCGCTTGCCGTCCATGCTGCGGTGCAGGTCCGCCATCTTCCCCTCCGAGGAGGAGAGGAACTGTTTGAGCTTGTCCTCAAAGGCCTTGTCCCCGGAGGGCGGCAGGGCCTGTCTGGGCGCACGCTGGGACGACGCTGCGGAGCGTCCCTCCCCTGCGGGCCGTGCCGCCGGACGGGGGCCCGAATGCGCCGCCGGTCTTGGCTGTGCCCGCTTGATGGAGAGGTTGCGCTTTCCGTTCTCGGACGACAAAACCATCACCCGCACGGACTGCCCCTCCTGCAAATAGTCCCGCACCTCATTGACAAAGGTGTTGGCAATCTCTGAGATATGTACCAATCCGGACCCGCCCCCCTCCAGGGCCACAAAGGCGCCGAACTTGGTAATCGTTGTCACTTTCCCTTCCACAATGCTCCCAACCTGAGGCTCCATACCTTGCTTTATCTCTCCTTCCAATCTCTCTTGCCCGCGTGTCCGCGGGTTCAGCGTCTGTTTGAGATCCCAACCTGCGGGAAGCTTTGAAACAGACTCTTAGGGGGCCGTCTGCCCCCGATCCGGCTCAGCCGCCGGGTTCAAAGACATACTCTCCGGGCTTCACCAGCCCCAGCTCATCCCGGGCGATCTCCAGGAGCTTTTCCTCCGTGGGGCCCTCCTCGAGGTCGGCCTTCATGGCGGCGTTTTCCCGCTCGCGTTCCGCCACCAGGGCAGCGTACTGATCCCGTTCGGTCTCGGCGGCGTCCAGATGGTCCTGAATCCGGTACAGCTGCCAGCCGATGGCCGCCAGCAGCGCCAGGATCACCAGCTTTGTGAAGAACCCGGACCGTGGCTGGGGCTGTCTTTTTTTTCGTTGGGCCATGGGCGCCTCCTTTGTAAATAGTTTGTTTTCTTATTGTATAGCATCTCCAGGCAAAATAAAAGAGATTTTTTCCGCGTCGGGCCATTTTTTTACAAAAATTTTTGATCCACCGCCCCGGGGCGGCCAGCAGGCGGACCAATTCCGCCAGGGTATCCGCCCAAAAGCTCCACACCGGCCGTAGGATTGGGGAGAATGTACAGAAAAAGACCACCGCGCCGCCAATGGCCCCCAGGACGATGAAGGCCCGGAGTTCCCCCTCGCCCCGCCGCAGCAGGAACAGGAACGCGGCGGCTCCCACGGCCAGGCAGTAGGCGCCGTCCAGCAGGGCCGTAAAGCGGGGCAGGCGCAGCCGGAAGGGGCGCAGAAGATCGTACAGCACCGCGGCGGCCACACCCAGCAGGATGGACTGGCCGAAGGTCGTCAGCTGCTGGGAGATCTGATTGCCCATTATCCGAACAGCCGCCCGAAGAGCCCGCCCCGTCCCGGGCTCTCGTCCTCATACGTAATGGAGTCGATCCGCCCGTCCACATGGAGCTCCCCTCCGTCCAGGGACAGCTTGCCGATGTGCAGATCCTCCCCGGTGATCACCATCGTCCCGGCGGAGGTGGTCATAATGATCCCGGTCTCGTCAAAGCGGTCCACGTCCTCCACGCCGGAGACCGTCAGGCGGTCCCGCCCCTCCAGCTCCAGCCGGTGCTCCATGGCGGGCATGGTGTTGTAGTCTTTCATATGCTCAGCCTCCCTGTCCACAGCTTATGGGGGGGAGGGGGGAAATATGCTTCCCGGGAGGGGGATTTCAGCCATGAGGATAACTGGCGCCTTAGAGCCTGTTTAGGATCTCAGCGTGTGGGGATTGGCGAGGGGATTTTTTGTCCAGCAAGGCAAAAAGCCGCCGCAATCCTGGCGGATTGCAAGGGTTTTTAACGAAGTCTGGACGGAAAATACGC
>JAAWIL010000179.1 GCA_022796315.1 Oscillibacter sp.
CTCGCAGGAATCCTGACGGATTTCAAGAGTTTCTGACGCAGCCAGACGAAAAATTTTCCGTCAAGATGCGTGCCGGCGCCTATTGGTACAGCTTCTCAATGCCCCCAATGGAGCGCGCCTATGGATGGGGAGCCAAGGAGCTTGCAGCCCCCTGAACCTCTCCCCTTGGGAGAGGCGGCACGGCGAAGCCGTGACGGAGAGGCCGCAGGGGCCGCCGCCCCCGGCGGCCCGCCAGGACAGGGAGGGCCCCGCCCAGGCGGGGACTCCCCCCCTCACAGATTGCTCTCCCGCCGGCCGGGGTTCCCCCGCAGCCAGTTGCCGATGCCCGTGAGGCACAGCAGAACCGCCGCCAGGAACGCGCCGGGGAACACCACGCTCCACCAATCACCCCCCAGCATGGCCCGCTGGGACAGGGACAGCAAGCTCCCCCAGGAGATCACCTCCAGGGGCAGTCCCAGCCCCAGGAAGCTCAGGGTGGACTCCGTCATCATGGCCCCCCGGACATTCATCACCATCATGAACATCATAGAGGGAAACAGGTTGGGAAGCAAGTGTTTTTTGAGAACATGGAACCACCCGGCCCCCATGCACCGGGCGGCCTGGACGTAGCCGCACCCCCGCAGCTGGCGCGCCTCGGTGCGGATCACCCTGGCCATCACCGGCCAGCCGGTGAGCCCGATGACCAGAGCCAGGCTTCCCGGCCCCCGGCCCCCCAGGACGCCCCGGAGCAGCAGCACCCACAGCAGCTCCGGCACGCTGAGCAGCAGCTCCGTTCCCCGCATCACCAGCCGGTCCAGCCAGGCGGGACCCAGGCCCGCAAGGCATCCCGCCAGCAGGGCCAGCGCCCCGGAGAGGGCCGCGGCTCCCAGGCCGATGAGCAGGGAGAGCCTCCCGCCGTGCCAGATCATGGCGAAGAGGTCCCGGCCCATGGAATCGGTGCCGAACCAGTGCTCCCGCCCCGGCGGGAGACCCCAGGCGGCCAGGTCCATATAGGCCGGGTTCTGGGGCAGCGTCCAGCCGCACAGGAGGCACCCCAGGAGGATCGCCCCCAGCAGGGTCAGGGACACCAGGGGCGTTCCCCGGCGCCATTTGCACCGCGTCTCCGCCGGGGGCGGCGGCAGGGGGCGGATGCCCACCAGGGCAAACCGTTTCTCATCCATCCAAACGGTCCTCCTCTCCTCCGGCGGCCACCCGGGGGTCCAGATGGGCGCTGAGGGCCTGGGCCGCCAGGCCGCAGAGCATCACCGCCACGGCGGAAAACAGGCACAGCACCAGCAGCAGGTTGTAGTCCTGGTCCCGGGCGCTCTCATAGACCAGGGCGCCCAGGCCCGGATAGGCGAACACCGCCTCCACCACGTAGGTTCCCCCCAGGATGTGCGGCGCCGCCACGGCCATCATGGTCAGGTAAGAGGGCAGCACCCCCCGCAGGCAGCGGCGGACCAGCACCTGCCCCCGGCCGAGTCCCGTGGCCCGGGCCAGCAGCACGCTGTCGGAGCGGATCTCCTCCAGGAGGCGGCTGCGGACCAGGCAGGCGTAGTACCACAAATGGCCCGACACCACCGCCGTCAAGGGCAGAATCAGGTGACGGACCCGGTCCCAGAGTCCGCCGTCTCCCGGCGTCCAGGCCCCGCCGCCGGGGAGCCAGCGCAGTGTCACGGAGAACAGCAGAATCAGCAGCAGGGACAGCCAGAACTCCGGCACACAGCTGCTGAGGTTCCCCAGACCCCGGAGCAGGCGGTCCAGGGGGCCGTTCTCCCGCCAGGCGCACAGGGCCCCCAGCAGGGGCGCCAGAAGGAAGATCACCAGGAACCCCAGGCCTCCCAGCAGCAGCGTCCCCCCCAGGCGGCTCCGCGCCACCTCCACCGCCGGCAGCTTGTACTTGTAGGACAGGCCGAACTCCCCCCGGAGGGCGTCCTTGAGCCAGAGGAGGTATTGTACCGGCAGGGGCTCCCGGAGTCCCAGGCGCTCCTCCGCCCGGACCCGCTCCTCCGCCGTCAGCCGCTCCGCCCGCTGGCCGTAATAGGCCGCCAGCGGATCTCCCGGCGCCAGCCGGGCGGCGCAGAAGACCACACCCGACAGGATCAGGAGGCTGAGCAGCGCCCGCCCCAGGGTTCGGACCCCGGTTTTTATCATTCTCATCCGCACTCCTCCGGCAAACGCGCCCAGTGGTCCGGGGCAATCTCCCGCAGAACTCCCGGAGCGGCAAACTCCGCCGCGTCCCACAGGGCGGGCCGCCGGGCCTGCCGGGGGTCCGGCAGGGGCATGGCCGACAGCAGCGCCCTGGTATAGGGGTGGCGGGGGCTGGTGAACAGGGACTCCACGGGGGCGCACTCCACCAGACGCCCCTGGTACAGCACCCCCACCCGGCGGCACAGATGCCGCACCACCGCCAAATCGTGGGCGATGAACAGGAACGTGAAGCCGTGCTCCTGCCGCAGGTGCCGGAACAGGTTCAGGATCTGGGCCTGGACGGACACATCCAGGCCGGTGAGGGGCTCGTCCGCCACCAGCAGGGCCGGCTCCATGGTCAGGGCCCTGGCAATGGCCACCCGCTGCCGCTGGCCGCCGGAGAGCTCTGCGGGATACCGGTCCAGGAAGGAGCCGTCCAGCCCCACACAGCCCAGCTGAAACGCCGCCTCCTCCCGAAGGCTCCCCCTGGGCGGGCGGACATGGTGGATCTCCATAGGCTCGGCCAGGATCTCCGCCACGGTCATCCGGGGATTCAGGCTGGAGGCGGAGTCCTGGAAGATCATCTGCCGCTCCGCCTGGAGCCGGCGGCGGCGCCGGAACGGACGGCGCTCCCAAATGTCCGCCCCCTGGTACAGCACCTGCCCGCCGTGGGGCCGGAGGAGGTTCATGACACAGCGGGCCGCCGTGGACTTCCCGGAGCCGGACTCCCCCACCAGGCCGAAGATCTCCCCCCGGCGGACCTGGAAGGACAGGCCGTCCAGGGCCAGGAGGGTCCCGCCCTCCGCCGTCCGAAAGCGCCGGGTCAGGTCCCGGACCTCCAGCAGCGCCTCAGTCATGGAGCGCCCCTCCCAGGGGCGGCGTGACCCGGGGAGCCCGGGGGTCCAGGAGCCAGGTGGCGGCGGCGTGGGTCTTTGTCACAGGGAACATGGGCGGTTCCTCCTCATAGTCAATGGCCAGGGCGTACTCGTTCCGGCAGGCGAAGGCGTCCCCCGGCGGCAGATGCAGGGGAGAGGGGGCGCTGCCGGGAATGGAGTACAGCGTCTCCCCGCCCCGCCCCGGCAGGGACCGCAGCAGCCCCCAGGTATAGGGGTGGCGTGGATCGGCAAAGATCTCCTCCGCCGTGCCGGTCTCCACAACGCGCCCGGCGTACATCACCGCCACCCGGTCGGCGGTCTGCGCCGCCACCCCCAGGTCGTGGGTCACCAGCAGCACGGCGGTGCCCAGGGTCCGCCGGAGCTCCTCCAGCAGGTCCAGGATCTGGGCCTGGACGGTCACATCCAGGGCGGTGGTGGGCTCGTCGGCCAGCAGCACCTTGGGCTCTCCCGCCAGGGCGATGGCCAGCGCGCACCGCTGGCACAGTCCCCCGGAGAGGGCGCAGGGAAACTCCCCGGCCCGGCTCCGGGGCACGCCCACCTGTTCCAGCAGCTCCCCCACCCTGCGGCGGACCTCTCCCCGGGAGAGGCGGGGGGCGTGGAGGCGCACCGCCCCGGCAATCTGACGCCCCACGGGAAGCGTGGGACACAGGGCCGCCGCGGGGTTTTGCAGAACCAGGGCGCACACCCGTCCCCGCAGGCGCCGCAGCCTCCGCTCCTCCGGGGGAAGGAGACTGACGCCATCCAGCGTCAGCCCCTCCGCCCGGACGGATGCGCTGGCCGGGAGCAGCCCGCAGACGGCCCGGCACAGCACGCTCTTGCCGCAGCCGGACTCCCCCACCAGGGCCAGGATCTCCCCGGGCTCCAGCGTCAGGGAGACCTTCCGCAGGGCATGGAGATCCCCCTGGGGCGTATGGAAGACCACGGAGAGGTCCTGGATGTCCAGAACAGGGCTCATATCACCGGTTCCCTCCCTTGTGTTCGCTTAGAGCCTGTTTAAAATCTCCCCGCGCATGTCTTGGCGGCGTATTATCCGCCCTGACTGCGTTAAAAATCCTTGCCATCCGTCAGGATGCCTGCG
>JAAWIL010000271.1 GCA_022796315.1 Oscillibacter sp.
CGTTTTTGGTGTAATTATAAGGGCTGTTTAATTGTCTTTAAGATATGAACAATCCGCATAATTGCGGGGTTTCCTATGTTGTGCATATATTGACGGCGCCACTGGTGCGACTGGAGCCACCGGCCCCACCGGAGTCACGGGAGCCACCGGCGCAACCGGAGCCACTGGTCCTGCGGGCGCTCCGGGTCTGGCCGGAGCCACGGGCGCCACGGGAGCCACGGGCGCCACGGGCGCTACCGGCGCCACCGGCGTCACCGGTCCCACCGGCCCCAACGTCACCGCCACCTCCGCCTTTGCCGCTAACACCAGCGGCATGCTTCTGCCCGTGGTGGCAGCGGGCACCCTGGTCCCCCTGCCCGACAGCCAGCAGCTGCCCCCGGACATCACCGTCAACGGTGCCAACACCGTGTTCACCGTCGCCAACGCCGGACGCTATCAGCTGTCCTACAGCGTCAATACCACGGTTTCCCTGGCCAGCGGCACCCGTCTGCTCATCAACAGTGTGCCCAACACAGCGTCTACCTTGGCCCCTGTGGTATCCCTGAGCCACTTTGCCAACGAGATTCTGCTGAACTTGAATGCCGGGGACACGATTTCCCTGCAAATGTTTGGAATTGCCTCTGCGGCGACCCTGCTGCCCGGATCTGCCGGCGCGACCCTGTCCATCACCCGTCTGAGCTGAGGAGGGATGTCTCATGTCAATGCCAACGTTCCCTCAAATGGAGCCCCCGTTGACCCGCGAGGGGAGCCTCAATGAGATTATTTCCTCCATCGCCGCTGAGGAGCTCAGTCTGAGCCATATCCTCAACGCGGAGGGAGAAAAGCTGCAGTATGTCCTGGGTACCCTGCCGGGCCTGGGAGAAGCGGCTACCCTCGAAGAGGTTCTGCAAATCAACCGGAGTGTGCAGGACACCATGTCTGACATCATGGAGCAGCAGATGCTGCTGGCCGGCAAACTGAGCGCGGCCATGAACGCGCCCATCCTGCCCGGTCCCACCGGCCCCGCCGGAGCTGCCGGAGCCACCGGGCCTGCGGAAGGTCCCACCGGTCCCACCGGAGCCACCGGCCCCACCGGTGCGGACGGCCCGATTGGCGCGGCAGGCGCGGCCGGTCCCACTGGCTCGACCGGCCCCACGGGAGCCACCGGCCCCACCGGTCCCACCGGCGCCGATGGCGCGGCCGGCCCGATTGGCGCTACGGGCCCCACCGGCCCCACCGGTGTTACTGGAGACATCGGACCTGTCGGGGCAGACGGCGCGACAGGCGCTGCAGGGGCCATCGGCCCTGCCGGTCCGGACGGCGCGGCAGGCCTGGACGGAATTGTGGGCGCGGCAGGCGCCGCCGGCGCGACGGGTCCCACCGGTCTCACCGGCCCCACAGGCGCTTCCGGCCCCAACCCCACCGCTACCGCCGCCTTTGCCGCGAACACCCAGGGCAGCAGTGTTCTGGTGGCCTTGGGCGGTACCGCCATCGCCCTGCCCAATGCCCAGGTTCTGTCCCCTGATATTACGGTCAATGCCGGGAATACGGTATTCACCGTGGCCACGCCGGGCACCTATCAGATCTCTTACCACGTGAATACCACCGCAGCTCTTCTGATGGGGACCAGATTGGTCATCAACGGGACAAATAGCGTCCCATCCACCATCAACCCGGCCATCTCTACCTCCAATTTTGAAAATCAGATCCAGGTTACTCTGCCTGCAAACTCTACCATTTCCCTCCAGATGTTCACTGCCATTATCGGCACTGCGATTCTGGCAGGCGGCGGCGCAGGGGCTTCCCTGACCATCATCCGGCTGGATTGAACCGGCTTGTTGAGTGGCTCGCAGAGCGCGGGCGGCGAACACGACTCCGAGATAGAGGTAGAGAGCGCGTGAGCGCTGGGCCGCGAAAATATTGCTCCCGCCAACTTTTGCCGGCGGGAGCGGATGATGACGAATCGAAGGAGGTCCCGCTATGGTAAGCGTCAGCCTGTGCATGATTGTGAAAAACGAGGAGGATGTACTGGAGCGCTGTTTGAAAAGCGTGGTTGATCTGGTGGATGAAATTATCATCGTGGACACTGGTTCCACCGACCGTACCCGGGAGATTGCCGCCCGGTTTACAGATCAGGTCTTTGACGTTCCCTGGCAGGATGACTTTTCCGCCGCCAGGAATGAGTCCTTTTCCCATGCGTCTATGGACTACTGTATGTGGCTGGATGCCGACGATGTGTTTTTGGAGAAGGATCAAAGGGCGTTTTTGACCCTAAAGGAAACCCTGGACCCTGCTGTCTCGGTGGTCATGGCACCCTACCACACCGGGTTTGACGAAAACGGCCGGGTGACCTTCTCCTACTACCGGGAACGGCTCATTAAGAACCGGGCCGGTATGCGCTGGGCGGGAGCCGTCCATGAGGTCATTACGCCGGTTGGAACTGTTCTGTACGGGGAGTTTGCCGTAACCCACCGCAAGACCCGTCCCTCCGACCCGGACCGGAACCTGCGGATCTATCAGGCGCAGCTGGAGGCAGGGAAGGAGTTGGAGCCCCGGGAGAGCTTCTACTATGGACGGGAGCTCTACTACCACCGCCGCTGGGAGGAAGCGCTGGCTGTCTTTGAGCGGTTTTTGGAGGAAGGCCGGGGATGGGTGGAGAACAACATCGACGCCTGCTGTCACTGCGCCTACTGCCATAAGGAGCTGGGCCATGACCAGGCGGCGCTGGCGGCGCTGTTTCGCACCTTTGCCTATGACCGGCCCCGGGCGGAGGTCTGCTGTGAAGTCGGCCTCTGGTTTTTCCGGAGGGAACAGTACCGTCAGGCCGCCTATTGGTACGCCCTGGCGCTGACCTGCACCCGGGATGACCGCCGTGGCGGCTTCGTCTCCCCGGACTGCTACGGCTACCTCCCCTGCATCCAGCTGTGTGTCTGTTACAGCCGCTTGGGCGACCGGGAAAGGGCGGAGGCCTTCAACGAGCTGGCCGCGTCCTGCAAGCCGGATTCCCCGGCGGTCCGCCATAACCGGGAGTTTTTTCGGGCACTGCCGGAGCAGACGGCATAAAGGGGATTCCTCTTGCCTGGCAGGATCGGGAAGCATTATGTAGAGTCAAAGCACTTGAAAATCGGGAACCGGTTTTTCAAGGCAGGCAAAGCCCGCTGTTTGCAGGGATTGGGGGGCGTTGCTGTAGATGAAGGATTGATCAGATGCCCGTTGAAACGGCGTTCTAGATGCGTAGAAAGGGAAGAGGAAAACAAGGGGTAAGGATCATCTTCATGGTTCCCGCGCCCCAGCGAAATCCTGCTTGTAGCGGATATGGAACTATGATACAATGAGACAGTAACCGCAAAGCGGAGACTCTGCTTCGATACCTGTCCGCACCCAGACTGCGCCGGGAACCGCAAAAGACGGCAGGAGAATACTTCGCACGGCACTTCATAGTATCATATATAAAATAATCAGCCTGCCCCGTCCAACTGGAGTCTGGGGCAGGCCAGGGAAGGAGCGCGGAAATGGAGCTGGCGATTTTGGACTGGATACAGCTGCACCTTCGGTGGGAATTCCTGGATGCCGTGATGCCGGCGGTAAGCCGCCTGAGCGACCACGGGGAGATCTGGATTCTGCTGGCGGCGGTGCTGCTGCTGTTCCGGCGGACCCGGCCGGCCGGCGCCGCCCTGGCCTGCGGGCTGGTGTTGGACTTGGTGGCCTGCAACATGATCCTGAAACCCCTGATCGGACGAGTCCGGCCCTTTGTGGTGAATCCGGCGGTGGAGCTGCTGGTGGCGCCGCCCCTGGACGCTTCCTTCCCCTCCGGGCACACGGCGGCATCGTTGGCATCGGCGACGGCGCTGTGGACGGCGGGGAGTCCGCTGTGGAAGCCGGCGATGGTGCTGGCGGTGGCGATTGCGCTGTCAAGACTGTATCTGTATGTGCATTGGCCCACAGATGTACTGGGCGGCGCGGTGCTGGGCGCCGCGGTGGGCTGGCTGGGCGCGCGGATCGCGGAAAAGGGAAGCGCGTTCAGAAAACGCACGTAAACAGGTTTACTCACACCTTAACGGACACCTTATATAGTCAAAACACTTGAAAATCGGTATCCGATTTTCAAGGCGGGCGAGGCCGCCGGCACATCCATGTGCCGTGTTTTGTCTATGAAGTCCACCG
>JAAWIL010000180.1 GCA_022796315.1 Oscillibacter sp.
ATTGGCGAGTGGATTTTTTGCCCTGCAAGGCAAAAATCCGCAGGCATCCTGACGGATGGCAAGGATTTTTAACGCAGTCAGGGCGGAAAATACGCCGCCTAGACATGCGCGGGGAGATTTTAAACAGGCTCTCAAGGTTCCCCTGCCGGGCGTCCGCCCTTTGTTCACTCGATCTTCAGCTCCTTGGCCATGTCGTTGAGGTTGATGGTCAGGATCTTAGAAACGCCCTGCTCCTGCATGGTGACGCCATAGAGGACGTCCGCCTCCTCCATGGTGCCCCGGCGGTGGGTGATGACGATGAACTGCGTCTTCCCCGCCAGGCGGCGCATATACCGGGCGTACCGTGTGACGTTGGCGTCGTCCAGGGCCGCCTCGATCTCGTCCATGACGCAAAAGGGCGTGGGATGCACCTTCAAAATGGAGAAATACAGGGCGATTGCCACAAAGGCCTTCTCGCCGCCGGAGAGCAGGGAGATGGTCTTTAAGGTCTTCCCGGGGGGCTGGGCCTTGATCTCGATGCCGCAGCCCAGGATATCCGTTTCATCTTCCAGCTCCAGCGTGGCGGCGCCGCCGCCGAAGAGCTCCTGGAAGGTCTCCTGAAAGCTCTCGGACAGGAGTTTGAACTGCTGGGCGAAGATCTCCGTCATCTGCCGGGTGATCTCGGCAATGATGCCCTCCAGCTCCTTCTTGGCCTTGTCCACGTCGTCCCGCTGCTCCGTCAGATAGGTATACCGGGTGTTCACCCGCTCAAACTCCTCAATGGCCCCGATATTGATATTCCCCAGGGCGCCGATCTCCCGCTTCAGCTCGCCGATGCGGCGGGAGGCCTTGGGTACGCTCTCCAGCTCGATCCGCTGGGCGGCGGCGTCGGCGTGGCTCAGCTCGTAGTGTTCCCAGAGACGGTCCAAAATCTGCTTCTCCTCCATGGCGGAGGTGGCAATCTTCTGCTCCAGCCGGGAGACCGCCCGCTCCAGGTTCAAAAGGGTCTCGTTCATCTCCTGCCCCGCCCGGTTTCTGGCGGTACGCTCCGTCTCCAGCTCCAGCTTCTCCTGGTTCAGCTCCCGCAGGCGGGTCTGGAAGCCCTCCTGTTGGGCCGCCAGCGCTTCCAGCGTCTCCCGGCGGCGGGTGATCTCCGCCTCCGCCTGATCAATCTGGGTCTGATAGCCCTCCAGGGCCTGCTCCTTCCGCTGCCGGTCCCCCGTAAGGCCGGCGCAGAGACGGCGCAGGTCCGCGGCCCGTCCGGCGGCGGCCTCTCCCTCGGCGGTGAGGGCCGCCAAGTCCGTCTTCCGGGCGGTGATCTCCTCCGCCAGCGCCCCGGACCTGGACAGCAGCTCTGACTGCCCGGAGAGCGCCTCCCCGGCCTGTGCCCGGTACTGCGCCGCCAGGGTCTCCTGCTCCGCCACGCGCTCCTCTGCGGCGCGGACCCGTTCCTGGTTGTCCGCCAGGCGGCCGTCCAGGCTCTCCAGCTCTCCGGTGAGATTCTCCAGACTCTCCCGGAGAGAGCGCAGCAGCAGATCAAAATGGTTCTTCTCGCCCTCCAGACGCAGCACGGCGTCCTCCGCCTCCCGGCGCTGGGCCTGGGCGGTCTCCAGGTCATACTGGGCTGCGGTCAGCTCCCGCTGCAGCGCCTCCTCCGCCTGCCGGGCGGCGGCCAGCTTCTCCCGCATGGCGCCGGACTGGTCCCGGAGCCGTTCCAGCTCTGCGGCGCGGCTCAGCACGCCTGCGGAGCGGCTGACGGAGCCGCCGGTCATGGAGCCGCCCCGGTTGATGACCTGGCCGTCCAGGGTCACGATCCGGAAGGCGCTGCGGTACTTCCGAGCCATGGCAATGCCGCAGTCCAGGTCCTCCACAATCACCGTCCGGCCCAGGAGGCTGCAGAAAATGCCCCGATACCGCTCGTCATACCGCACCAGCCGGGAGGCCAGGCCCACGAAGCCAAACTCTGCCTCCACGCCGTTCTGGCGCAGCTCCTCTCCCCGGATGGCCGTCAGCGGCAGGAAGGTGGCCCGGCCGGCATCCCGCTGTTTGAGGTAGGCGATGGCGGCCTTGGCGTCCTCCTCCCGGTCCACAACAATATTCTGGAGCCCCGCTCCCAGGGCGATCTCAATGGCCAGACTGTACGGTTCCTCCGTCTTGATGAGGCTGGCCACGGGGCCGTGAATGCCCCGAAGACCCCCTTTTGCCTGCATAACGGTCTTCACCGCCTTAGAAAAGCCCTCGTACTCCTTCTCCATCTCCGTCAGCAGGCGGATGCGGTTGTCCAGGGCCCCGGCGTCCATAGTCAGCTTCACCCGGCGCTCCCCGGCCTCTGCGGCCCTGCGCCGGCGCTCCTCCATCCGCAGGCTGTGGCCGGCGATGATGTTGGCGGCGGCGCCGGCGTCGTCCCTGGCGTCCTCCAGCTGGCGGCGGTTGGCCTTCGCGGCAGTCTCCGCCTCCTCCAACTTCCGCTTCTGGGCGGAACGCTCCTCTCCGGCGGCGGCGCGGCGCTCTTGGATCTGACCGCTTTCCGCCTGGGCGGCGGCGGCCTCTGCCCGCGCATCGGCGGCGGCCGCCGCGGCGATGGCCTCCCGGCCCCGGAGGGCCTCCGCCTTGCTCTGGGCCCCGCCGGCCTCTTCGGCGGCCTGCCGGGCCTGGGCCAGCAGGTCCTCCAGGGTCTCCCGGATGGCGGCGGCCTCCCGGCCGGTCTCCTCCACCCGCCGTTCCTGCTCCGCCGCCTGCCGCTCCAGACCTCCGGCGCGGCTGTCGGTCTCCTCCAGCTCCTGCCGGGCCCGGTCCATGTTCTCCCGGTGGTGGCGAATGGTACTCTCCAGCACCGCCACGGCACTCTCCTGCTCCCGGGCCTGGCTGTCCAGCTCTCCGGCCTGGGCGCGGAGATTCTCCGCCTCCACGTCCTTCTCCCGCATCCGCTCCCCGTAGCGCTCGCCCTCGGCATAGAGCTCGTCCAGGGCGGTCCGGGCCTGATCCCGCTGGACCCCGGCGGCGCGGAAATCCGCCTCCAGCTTCCGGGCGTCCGCCTTCAGGGTGTCCAGGTTCTCCATCCACAGGGAGATCTCCAGAAGCCGCAGCTCATCCCGGAGGACCAGGTACTTTCTCGCCGTCTCCGACTGCCGCCGCAGAGGCTCCACCTGGAGCTCCAGCTCGGAGATCTTGTCATTGATCCGGACCAGATTCTCCTCCGTCCGCTCCAGCTTCCGCTCGGACTCCTCCTTGCGGTGGCGGAATCGGGAGATGCCGGCGGCCTCCTCAAAGATCTCCCGGCGGTCGCCGCTGCGGGTGGAGAGAATCTCGTCAATCCGGCCCTGGCCAATGATGGAGTACCCCTCCCGGCCAAGGCCCGTGTCCATGAAGAGCTCCGTCACGTCCTTGAGCCGGACGGACTGGCGGTTGATGTAATATTCCGACTCCCCGCTGCGGTAGTACCGGCGGGTGACGGCCACCTCCGACTCCTCCATGGCGGGGAAGATGTGCTCTGTGTTGTCCAGCACCAGCGTCACCTGGGCGAAGCCCACCGGGGCGCGCTGGGTGGTGCCGCTGAAGATCACGTCCTCCATCTTGCCGCCCCGGAGGGCCTTGACGCTCTGCTCACCCATGACCCAGCGGATGGCGTCGGAGATGTTGGATTTTCCGGAGCCGTTGGGCCCCACCACGGCGGTGATATCCTCCCCGAACTGGAGGACCGTCTTATCGGGAAAGGCCTTGAATCCCTGAATTTCGAGCGACTTTAAGTACACAGTTCCACCTCTGAGCGTCTTGGAGCCCGCAGGAGGGCCGGCCGCCGGGGCGGCGTTCTGTCCATTTCAACAACAGGCTCCGAATTCCGATGTCCATAATTTAACTAAGATACTATAGCAGACAAGCCGGGGAATTTCAAGAAATTTTCTGTAAAAAGCGCCCTTCCCCGGCGAAAATTCAAGCAAAGCGAACCGCCAAACCCCATTTTGGACCGGAGACTGTCCGATCAGGAGATGTAACCCTGCAGGGGGAGGAGGCGGCCCGGCCGGGAGTCCGGGCCCTTCCGGCCTAAGAGCCTGTTTAGGATCTCAGCGTGCGGGGATTGGCGAGGGGATTTTTTGTCCAGCAAGGCAAAACGCCGCCGCAATCCTGGCGGATTGCAAGGGT
>JAAWIL010000181.1 GCA_022796315.1 Oscillibacter sp.
CGAGGAGGTGATCCTCTGGTGCAGCTGGGAGTTCAAGTTCATCGAGCTGGACGACGCCTACGCCACCGGCTCCAGCATCATGCCCCAGAAGAAGAACCCCGACGTGGCCGAGCTGGTCCGGGGCAAGACGGGAAGGGTCTACGGCGACCTGATGAGCCTGCTCACCGTCATGAAGGGCCTCCCTCTGGCCTATAACAAGGATATGCAGGAGGACAAGGAGCCGGTGTTTGACGCCATCGACACCGTGGAGCTGTGCCTGCCCGTGTTTGCCGCCATGCTGGACACCATGACCGTCCGGACGGAGAACATGCGGGCGGCGGCGGGGAAGGGCTTCATCAACGCCACGGACTGCGCCGACTACCTGACCAAGAAGGGGATGCCCTTCCGGGACGCCTACACGGTGACGGGCCGCCTGGTGGCGGACTGCACCGCCCAGGGAAAGACCCTGGAGGACCTGACCCTGGAGGAGCTGCGGGCCGTGTCGGACCTCTTCGCGGAGGACGTCTACGAGGCCCTGAAGCTGGAGAACTGCATGGCGCTCCGGGGCAGCTTCGGCGGACCGGCGGTCAGTGAGACCACCCGGCAGATTGAGGCGGTGGAGCGGCTTGTGCGGGCCAGAGAACACCGGGAATGAGGGTCGGATGAAATTCAGAGTACTTGCGCTGGTCCTGTGCCTGTGCCTGCTGTGCGGGTGCGGGGATCAGTTTAGGCCGGCGGTGATCACCACCGGCGGCGGAGACGAGGACGCCCCGCCCCAGGAGGAGCCGGAGGCGCCGGAGTCCAAGGATGCGGAGCCGGAGCCGGTGAACCTCTTTGAGACGATCCCCGGCACGTATCTCTTTTGCAGCGGGGCCGGCGGATGGGGGACGGAGCTGACCCTGGAAGCCGACGGCAGCTTTACGGGGGTGTTCCACGACTCGGACATGGGCGTGGCCGACCCGGAGAAGTACCCCCAGGGAACTCGGTACCTCTGCGCGTTCAGCGGGAAATTTACACAGCCGGCGCAGGTGGATGAGACCACCTGGTCCATGGAGATCGAGACCTTGGAGCTGGAACACCCGGACGACGGCACGGAGGAGTACGCCGACGGCGTCCGCTACATCTACTCCGGTCCCTATGGGCTGGAGGACGCGGAGGAGATCCGGATCTATCTGCCGGATACCCCGGCGGAGGGGCTTTTGGAGGATGTCCTCTGGGCGGTCAGGGGCCCCTATGACTGGAAGCCCACGGAGGAGGGCACCCTGGGGCTGACGGTTCTCTATAACGTGAGCCAGGCCCATGGATTCGTCCAGTATCCCCTGGAAGGGGCGGACTGAAGGGACTACACGCCATGAAGAAATGCAGAATCACCGTCATGCGGATGGCCCGCTATGACGATCTGATCGCCCAATATGAAAATCCCATCCGGCACGCCTGCGGCCTCCGGGAGGGGCAGGTGTTCCTGGCCAACGGCTGGGAACAGCCGGAGGGGCTGTGCCGCAGTGCCTGGGAGAGCATGTCCCCCTTCGTGCTGGCCCTGTCCCACGGCGGAGAGAACTTCTATGACGGCTGGATGAAAAACAAGAAATCCGCCATGATTTCCTGCAACGACGGCTTCCGGCCCGTCAGCTTTTTGATCGAGGCCCTGGACGAGGACGCCACCTGAGGGAGGAAAGGATATGAGCAAGCCAATCATCTACATTGACGGCAGGGAGGGCACCACCGGCCTCCAGATCTACGACCGTCTGGCGGCGCGGGAGGACATTGAACTGCTGCTGATTGACGAGGACAAACGGAAGGACCCCCAGGAGCGGGGAAATCTGATGAATCAGGCGGACCTGGTCTTTCTCTGCCTGCCCGACGCCGCCGCCATCGAGGCCGTGGGACTGGTGACGAACCCTGGGACCCGCATCATCGACTGCTCCACCGCCCACAGGGTGTCTCCCGGCTGGGTGTACGGCTTCCCGGAGCTCCGGGGCCAGCGGGAGAAGATCATCACCGCCAAGCGGGTGGCCAATCCCGGCTGCCACGCCACCGGGTTTATCTCCATCGTCCGCCCCCTGGTGGACCTGGGCCTGCTGGAGAAGGACGCCCCCCTCTCCTGCTTCTCCCTCACCGGCTACTCCGGCGGGGGGAAGAAGATGATTGCCCAGTACGAGGAGAAGGGCCGCGCGTCTCTTCTGGACAGTCCCTCCCTCTACGCCATGCAGCAGAGCCATAAGCACCTTCCGGAGATGCAGGCGCTCTGCGGCCTTGCCCATCCGCCGGTGTTCTGCCCCGTTGTGGACGATTATTACAAGGGCATGGCCGCGACGGTTCCCATGCATCGAACCCAGCTGACGGGCATTCGTTCACTGAGACAGCTGCGGGAGGCACTGCGGGACTACTACGCCGGTCAAAGGCTGATTTTCGCAGACGAGCCGGGCGAAGGAAGCGCCATTGGCGCCGTCTATGCCAATGCCCGGGCCGGAGCGGACGATCTGGTGATCGTGGCAGCAGGCAATGATGAACGTCTTACCGTCACCGCCCTGTTCGACAACCTGGGCAAGGGCGCCAGCGGCGCGGCGGTGCAGAACATGAATCTGATGCTGGGCTTTGAGGAAACTGCCGGATTGAATCTAGCGTGAAGAGTGGAGCGTGAAGAGTGGAGCGTGAAGAGCGGAGATATGCGGAAAGGCGGAATCTTCCCTCTCGGCTCTCCACTCTCCGCTCTTTTGGGAAGGGTGAACTATGATGTTAAACTTTATTGACGGCGGCGTGTGCGCCGCTCAGGGCTTCCGGGCAGCCGGCATCCATGTGGGGGTGAAGACCCACGCGGCCTGGAAAAAGGACGTGGCCCTCATCGTCTCCGACACGGACTGTGCGGCGGCGGCGGTATTCACCAAAAACGTGGTCAAGGCCGCCCCCATCCATGTGGACCTCCGGCACCTGGAGGACGGAAAGGCCCGGGCCATCATCGCCAACAGCGGCAACGCCAACGCCTGCGCCCCCCAGGGGGAGGAAAACGCGGAGCGGATGTGCGCGGCGGCGGCCAGGGCCATCGGCTGCCGGGCGGAGGACGTGCTGGTGAGCTCCACCGGCGTCATCGGCCAGCGCATCAATGTGGAGGCCATTGAGACCGGCGTCCCGGCCCTCTTTGAGGTCCTGGAAGCCTCGGCGTCCGCCAGCGACGCGGCGGCCCACGCCATTATGACCACCGACACGGCGAAGAAAGAGGCGGCGGTGGAGACCGCCGTGGGCGGAAAAACCGTCCGCCTGGGAGGCATCGCCAAGGGAAGCGGCATGATCCACCCCAATATGGGCACCATGCTCTGCTTCCTTACCACCGACTGCGCCATCTCCCCCGCCATGATTAAA
The DNA here is from genome assembly GCA_022796315.1 of Oscillibacter sp. Classification (GTDB taxonomy): domain Bacteria; phylum Bacillota; class Clostridia; order Oscillospirales; family Oscillospiraceae; genus Oscillibacter. The sequence goes on from JAAWIL010000181.1 coordinate 3,337, forward strand.
GCCGCCCTGCTGGAGACCGTGCGGGTCAGCTTCAACCGCATCAGCGTGGACGGGGATACCTCCACCAACGACAGCTGCATCGTCCTGGCCAACGGTCTGGCGGGGAACCCGGAGATCACGGAGAAGGGGGCGGACTACGACGCTTTCGTAACGGCGCTGAAAGCCCTGTGCGTCAGCCTGGCACGGGAAATGGCCTCTGACGGCGAGGGGGCCCGGCACCTCATCACCTGTACCGTCTCCGGGGCGAAAAGCGAGGAGAGCGCCGAGACCGTCGCCAAGTCCGTCATCTCCTCCACCCTGACCAAGGCCGCCGTCTTCGGCGCCGACGCCAACTGGGGCCGGGTGCTCTGCGCCATGGGCTACTCCGGGGAGGACTTCGACCCCGACCGGGTGACGGTGCGCTTCGCCAGCGCCGCCGGTGAGATTCAGGTCTGCGGGAAGGGCCGGGGACTGGACTTTGACGAGGAGCTGGCCAAGAAGGTCCTGACCGAGCACGACGTGGAAATCCTCATTGATATGGAGGAGGGTCAGGGGAGCTGTACCTGCTGGGGCTGCGACATCACCTACGACTATATTAAAATCAATGGAGACTACCGAACGTAAAACGTAAGAGCCTGTTTAGGATCTCAGCGTGCGGGGATTGGCGAGGGGATTTTTTGTCCACCAGCAAGGCAAAAAGCCGCCGCAATCCTGGCGGATTGCAAGGGTTTTTAACGAAGTCTGGACGGAAAATACGCCGCCAAGACGTGTGCGGGGAGATTC
>JAAWIL010000182.1 GCA_022796315.1 Oscillibacter sp.
CTTCTCGATCTTGGTGCGCTCGGTGACCTGGGTGAGGAAGTGGTCCGCCGTCTCCTCGCACACGCCCCGGGCCACGGTGCCGTTCTCGGTGACGGTGTTCTTCAGCAGGTAGCCCACCATGACATACTCATAGACGTCTCCGTCCTGGTGGGTGCTGAGGTAGCTGTAGATCTCCCGGAAGGCCTCCGGACCGTAGTAGTCGTCGGCGTTGATGATGGCGAAGGGGCCGTCCACCACCTCCCGGGCCGCCAGGGCCGCGTGGGCGGTGCCCCAGGGCTTCGTCCGCTCCGCCGGGACGGCATAGCCCTCCGGCAGATCCTCGACGCGCTGGTAGGCATACTTCACATCCATGACCCGGGCCACCCGGTCGCCGATGGCGGCCTTGAAGTCCGCGTCAATGGAGTCCTTGATGACGAAGACCACGGTCTCAAAGCCCGCCCGGCGGGCGTCGTAAATGGAGTAGTCGATGATGAGCTGGCCATGGCTGCCCACAGGGTCCAGCTGCTTCAGTCCGCCATACCGGCTGCCCATGCCGGCGGCCATGATGACGAGAACAGGCTTATTCATGGTACGATCCCTCTTAAATCTTATTCTTATTAGAGTTATGGGGTGCCGCCTCCGGCGGCCCTCAGACCGTCGAAAAACGGGAAAACTGCTTCGATGGGAAGGAAGGGTGTGTGCGGGAAACCCAGGAAGGGTTTCCTGCGCCATTTCAACCAGGGATTTTCAGAACTTTTTGAAGTTCTGAAAATCCCGCCCAACTGGTCGAAAATACTTTTTCGACCAGTTGAGGCGCCGCCCCCGGTTACCCCTTGTACCCGTTGGGGTTCATGGACTGCCACTTCCAGGAGGAGGCGCACATCTCCTCAATGCCGTACTGCGCCTCCCAGCCCAGCTCCTCCCGGGCCTTCTTGGGGTCGGCGTAGCAGGTGGCGATGTCGCCGGGGCGGCGGGGGTCGATGACGTAGGGGAGCTCCTTCCCGCAGGCCTTCTCGTAGGCGTGGAGCACGTCCAGCACGGAGTAGCCGTTGCCGGTGCCCAGGTTGCAGACGAAGAGGCCGCACTTGGTCTCCAGCTTCTTCAGCGCCGCCACGTGGCCCCTGGCCAGATCCACCACGTGGATATAGTCCCGCACGCCGGTGCCGTCGGCGGTGGGGTAGTCGTTGCCGTAGACGTGGAGCTTCTCCAGCTGGCCCACGGCGACCTTGGCGATATAGGGCACCAGGTTGTTGGGGATGCCGTTGGGGTCCTCGCCGATCAGGCCGCTCTCGTGGGCGCCGATGGGGTTGAAGTACCGCAGCAGGGCCACGTTCAGCTCCGGGTCGGCGGCGCAGATGTCCATGAGGATCTTCTCCTGGAAGAGCTTGGAGGTGCCGTAGGGGTTCGTGGTGCCGCCGGTGGGGAAGCTCTCCTGAATGGGCACGGTGGCCGGGTCGCCGTACACCGTGGCGGAGGAGGAGAACACAAAGTTCTTCACCCCGTGGCGCCGCATGGCCTGGAGCAGGTACAGTGTGCTGCCCAGGTTGTTGGAGTAGTACTCCAGGGGCTTGGCCACACTCTCGCCCACGGCCTTGAGCCCGGCGAAGTGCATCACGGAGTCAATCTCCGGGTGCTGGGCGAACAGGGCCTCCACCTGAGCCTCGTCGCACAGCTCTGCCTTGATGAAGGGGATCTTCTTCCCCACGATCTGCTCCACCCGGCGCAGGGCCTCCTCGCTGGAGTTGCAGAGGTTGTCGGTGACAATGAGATCATAGCCCGCCTGGATCAGCTCCACGCAGGTGTGGCTGCCGATATAGCCGGCACCGCCGGTGACAAGAATGGACATGAAAATGACTCCTTTCGATCTGAGAACCCTCGAGAGATGGCGCTGCAAAACGTTTCGGGGACTCCGGCTGTAAAAACCGGAAGTCCGCGCTCTTGAGGTCCATTGTAAGCGTCTGCGGAGAGAATGAAAATATACGATTCTATACATTATTTGTATCATCGTCCGGCAGGCCCCCAGGGGACTCCGACAGCATCTTTACACTGCGGGCGTACTCGCTGGGGGACATGCCGGTGGAGAGCCGGAACCGCCGGGAGAAGTAATGTACGGACTGGAACCCCAGACCTGCGGCGATCTGGGTGAAGTTCAGGCGGCCTTCCCGGATCATCCGCCGGGCGGCCTGGATTTTCAGCTGGATGAAGTAGGCCATGACGCCGCCGCCGGTGTAGGCATGAAAGCGCTTTTGCAGCTGGCTGCGGCCGATCAGGTTGTCCCGGCAGATCTGCTCCAGGGTGAGGGGCCGGTCGATTCGCTGCCTCAGATAGCGCATGACCTGCTCCAGAGCCTGGTCGTCCTCCGTCCGCTGGGTGCTGCCCTGGGCCTCCGGGGCCGTCTCCCGGCGGACCAGCCGGATCAAGAGCTCCTCCAGGGCGGCGCAGACCAGCTGCTCGCCGCCAAACGGCGGGGACTCCCGCCGCTTTACCTCCGCGGTGTCTGGGTCGCCCAGGGGCGTGGAGAAGGAGGCGGCGCTCTCCGCCACCACCCGGCCCAGGAGCGCCCGTTCCTCCGGCAGAAGGGAGGTGATCCGGTTGCGGAAGAAGGCCATGGCCGGATTGACGCAGTCAAAGCCCACCACCACCAGATCCGGCGCCACGCCGGTGGCGGAGAGGGCGTGAAACTCCCCGGGGGCGTGGAAAATCATCTGTCCCTGGGCCAGCTGCCGCCGCTGCTCCCCGGCGGTGACCTCCAGGGAGCCCTTGTCCACATACAGAAGTTCCCAGAAGTCGTGGCGCTCCCCGGCGAAGGCGTAGCTGCCGGTGTACTCAAAGTAGTGTACGGAATAGAGCCGGCGGACCTCCAGCGGACGGCGAGGCGTCAGAGGCCGGTACTGCGGCTGTTGGCGTTGATTCACAGCGGTCCCCCCTCAGAATGTGCTTGCCCTTATTATAGGCGTCTCCGGACGATTTTGCAACCGTCTGTCCGCTTTTGTGCCCCATGGGAGGAACCGCCCCCCGAACGCCGTCCGGAAGGCGGTCCCCGGAACCGCTATTGGGCGGCGTCCAGTGTGAACCAACGGATCTCGTTGGCTGCCAGCTCCAGCGGGAAGGAGGAGCCGTCGCCCCGGTAGACCGTGGTGGACTGGGGCTCATAGGTGTTGTTGACCACACAGAACTTGCCGTTCTTCACATAGGCGTGAACGTCCACGCTGTCGTTGCTGGACAGCCACAGATTCAGCTGGTCCTCGCTGTGGGCGGACCACAGCACCGCCCGGTGGAGCAGCCGGCTGTTGGTGAAGGAGTAGGGCAGTCCGGAGAGATACACCGCCCGGCCCTTGCCAAACGCGTTTACCGCCAGCTGGACCTCCTTGTCCCGCTGGACCAGCACCTGGGCCCCCTCCAGGGCGTAGATGCCCTTCTTGCCCTCGCCGAAGTCCGCCTCTCCCCGGCAGTCGGCCAGGATGAAGTGGTCCGGATGCTCCGTCCAGTTGTATTTGTCATAACCCAGAGTAAAACCGGTCTCTTTCTCTACGCCCAGTATACCGGAGAGCTGGAGGTAGCGGCCCTGGTACTGGTGCCCGGAGGGCTCGCCCACGCCGATGAAGCCGCCGCCGTTATAGACAAACTTCTTCACCGCCGCGGAGACAGCCGGGTCCTCCCAGACCGCCCCGCCGGTGTGGGCGGTGTCGCCGTCGCCCACGTTGATGAGCACGTCAATGCCGTCCAAGACGGAGGGGTCCGCCTGGATCTCGTCAAAGCTGATAAAGTTCACGTCGTAGGGCGCGCCGGACAGGGCCTCGATCACCCCGGCGTAGGAGTAGTTCTGCTTCTGATACAGGGCGTGGTGGACCATGTGGCAGCCCCAGGACCGGGCCCTGCCCCAGCTGTTCAAAACGGCCACCCGCTTCACGCAGTACGGCGTAGTGCCCTTGATGTTCTCATACAGCTCCCGGAACTCGTTGCACACGCTCTCCACATAGTCGATGAACTCCGGGAACTGGCAGGCCAGCTTCAGGTAGCCGCCGTAGCCGATGCGGTCGATGGGCTTTCTCAAGATGGCCCGGCGGGCGGTGACCCAGTTCTCCTTGGCC
>JAAWIL010000183.1 GCA_022796315.1 Oscillibacter sp.
ATCCTGACGGATTTCAAGAGTTTCTGACGCAGCCAGACGAAAAATTTTCCGTCAAGATGCGTGCCGGCGCCTATTGGTACAGCTTCTTAAACAGGCTCTCAGACAAGGCCTAGCCGAACAACTCATAAATGGGGCTGGTATTGCCGCAGCTGCCCCGGATCTTCAGCGTCGGCTGCAGGATGATCTCCTGAGGCCCGGCGCCGTCCTCTCCGCCCTCAATGCAGTCAAAGAGCATCCGGGCGGCCATCAGGCCCAGCCGGTAGGCTGGCCGCTCCAGAGCCGTCAGGGGCGGCATCAGAATGGAGCAGACCTGCGAGTCCTGCAGGCAGGCCAGGGCCATGTCCCGAGGGATGCTGATCTGCTCATCCGCCGCGGCCTTGGTGACGCCGAAGGCCTGCTCGTCGCTGGCCGTAATCAGGGCAGGCGGCCGGCTTCCGCTCTGAAAGAGCTGCTGCGCGGCCAGGTAGCCCCCCTGAACGCTGTTCTCCGCCCGGAGAATCCGTCCCTCCGGGGACAGCCCCGCCTCCTGGCGCGCCTGGCGGTACCCGCTGGCGATGGCCTCCATCTCCGCCAGAGGGGCCCGGTCCAGCAGCAGCGCCGCCTCCGGATGCCCCAGCTTCAGCAGGTGGGCGGTCATCTGATAGGCCCCTTTCTCATCGTTGATCCGGCACAGGTTCCGGCAGCCCTCCGGCGCCCGGCCCCCCACGTGGACCCAGGGAAAGGAGGGCTTCAGCAGCGGCCCCACCGCCCTGCCGTCCAGCTGGGACGACACCAGGATCAGCCCGTCCACCTGGCGGTTCAGCACCATTTTCAGGCACTTGAGCTCCTCCTCCGGCTCGGCGCAGGTGTCACACAGCAGCACAGTGTGCTCCTTCCTCCGGGCAATCGCCTCCACGCCGGTGATGAGGTCCGCGAACCGCCGGCCGGCGATGCTGGGAATCAGCAGGGCGACCGTGCCGGTCTTGCCGATGTTCAGCCCTCTGGCAAACCAGTTGGGCTGGTAGTCCAGTTCCCGCATCACCGCCAGCACCCGGTCCCGGGTCTCCGGCTGCACCTGCTGCGGGTGATTCAGCACCCGGGAGATCGTGGCCACAGACACGCCGGCGGTCCGGGCCACCTCTTTGATATTCACCGCCACACCTCCTTTCCGCACGATGGAAGAAACGCAGGAATCTGTTTCAAATGCGTGTTCGGACACGCCCTTCTTTAAATGCCGCGATACTGCCTTGACTATACCACAGTTCACCGCCAGATTGCAAACGCAACGCGAAAATGAAACTAATTTCAAAAGTTTGTAGGACACGACAAAAATTCCCGGAAATTTTTGGCATCACAGATCCGCCTCCTCCTGTAGACATCGCGGTCGATTCGTGGTATAGTGCTTTTTGGCTGAATGAAACTAGTTTCAAACCTGTGTGTAACAAGGAGGCACCTATGCGTCATCAAACCAACACCGCCGCCAAGGCGGCAGATGCGGACTTCTCCCTGGAGGCGGTCCCCCAGTCGGCCCGGAAGGGCTTTTGGAACATGTTTTTCGTCATGCTGGGCTTCACCTTCTTCTCCGCCAGCATGAGCGTGGGCGCGAAGCTGGGCAACGGCCTGGATCTCTCCGGCTTCCTCTGGGCCTGCGTCATCGGCGGACTCATCCTGTCCGCCTACTGCGGCATCCTGGCCTTTATCGGTTCCGACACCGGCATGAACATGGACCTGCTCTGCCGCCGGACCTTCGGCGTCAAGGGGTCCTATCTGTCCTCCGCCATTCTGGGCTTCACCCAGATCGGCTGGTTCGGCGTGGGCGTGGCCATGTTCTCCATCCCCGCCGCAGAGCTCCTGGGGATCAATGAGTGGGTTCTGACCATCGCGGCCGGCCTGCTGATGACCGCCACCGCCGCCACGGGCATGAAGGCCCTGGAGATCGTCAGCTATATCTCCGTTCCCCTGATCGTCATCCTGGGCGTGTACTCCATGGTCACCGCCACAGGCGCGGGCGGCGGCCTGGCCGCCATCTTCGCCCAGTCCGCCGGCGGCATTACCCTCTTCACCGGCGTCGGCTTTGTCATCGGCTCCTTCATCTCCGGCGGCACCGCCACCCCCAACTTCATCCGCTTCGCCAAGAACAGCAAGATCGCCGTGTGGACCACTGTCATCGCCTTCTTCCTGGGCAACACGCTGATGTTCTGCTTCGGCGCCATCGGCGGCGCCTTCACCGGCAAGGACGACATTTTCTATGTGATGATCGCCCAGGGCCTGGCCATCCCCGCCCTGATCGTCCTGGGGGCCAACATCTGGACCACCAACAACAACGCCCTCTACACCGGCGGCCTGGCCATGAGCAACATCACCGGCATCCGCATGAAGATCACCTCCTGGGCGGCGGGCATTGTGGGCACAGCCCTGGCCATCTGGCTGTACTGGAACTTCGTGGGCTGGCTGAACATTCTCAACTGCGCCCTGCCTCCCATCGGCGTCATCGTGATCCTGGACTACTTCAAAAACCGCAAGAAGTACACAGGCGCCTGCCAGGAGATCTCCGTCAACTGGTTCAACATCGCCGGCATCGTGGTGGGCGCCATTGTGGCGAACCTGCTGCACTGGGGCATCGCGGCCATCAACGCCATGGCCGTGGCCGCCGTCTGCTTCTTCCTGGGCGAGCTGCTGAACAAGAAAAAGTCCGTGTAAAAACACGGAATGCCACTCAATGATTAAGGAGGATTTTCCCATGCTGTTTCAGAATCTCTTGATTGAAAACGCCCAGGAACCCGCAGACATCCGGGTCACCGGCGGCAAGTTTGAGTCCATCGCCCCCCATCTGGACCCCCTCCCCGGGGAGGAGGTGCTGGACTGCGCCGGAAAGATGGCCCTGCCCCCCTTCGTGGAGTCCCACGTCCATCTGGACACCTGCCTGACGGCGGGCCGGCCCCGCTGGAATCTCAGCGGCACCCTCTTTGAGGGCATCCAGTGCTGGGAGGAGTACAAGCCCTTCCTGACCAAGGAGGAGGTCCGCCAGCGGGTGAACCGGGCCATCCGCCTCCAGGCCTCGGGCGGCATCCAGCACGTCCGGACCCATATTGACATCAACGACCCCAAGCTCACCGCCCTGGAGACCATTCTGGAGCTGCGGGAGGAGGTCCGGGACTACATCGACATTCAGGTCGTGGCCTTCCCCCAGTACGGCATCCTCAGCTACCCCAAGGGGGCGGAGCTGCTGGAGCAGGCCCTGAAGATGGGCGCGGACGCCGCCGGCGCCATCCCCCACTTCGAGTTCACCCGGGAGTACTCCGTGGACTCCCTGAACATCTGCTTTGACCTGGCCCAGAAGTACGGCAAGCTCATCGACGTCCACTGCGACGAGATCGACGACGAGGCCTCCCGGGGCCTGGAGACCGTGGCCACCCGGGCCTACGAGACCGGGATGCGGGACATGGTCACCGCCTCCCACACCACCGCCATGCACAGCTACAACAACGCCTACATGATCCGCCTCATGCGGATTCTGAAGATGTCCGGCATGAATTTCGTGTCCAATCCCTGCGTCAACGTCCACCTGGGCGGCCGGACCGACACCTACCCCAAGCGCCGCAGCATGACCCGGGTCAAGGAGCTCACCGCCGAGGGGATCAACGTCTCCTTCGGCTCCGACGACATCTTCGACCCCTGGAATCCCCTGGGCAACGGCAAGATGCGGGACCAGGTCTTTATGGGCCTCTACGCCGGCCACATGCTGGGCTATGAGGAGATCGTGAACTCCTACAAGTTCGTCACCACCAACGCCGCCCGCACCCTGCACCTGGGCGAGGACTACGGCATCCAGGCCGGCAAGGACGCCAACTTCGTGATTCTGGACGCCAAGGACTGGTACGACGCCCTGAACTACGACGCGGCCATCCTCTACAACTACCGCAAGGGCAAGCTCATCGCCAAGACCGCCCCCATGGAGAAGACCGTTCTGTTCTGATCAAATCGCGCTTTAAGAGCCTGTTTAGGATCTCAGCGTGCGGGGATTGGCGAGGGGATTTTTTGCCCTGCAAGGCAAAAATCCGCAGGCATCCTGACGGATGGCAAGGATTTT
>JAAWIL010000184.1 GCA_022796315.1 Oscillibacter sp.
CGCAGGCATCCTGACGGATGGCAAGGATTTTTAACGCAGTCAGGGCGGAAAATACGCCGCCAAGACATGCGCGGGGAGATTTTAAACAGGCTCTCAGAGCCGGTCCGCCTTGGATTCGGCATACCAGAGGTTCCAGGTCTGCCGGTAGACGGCGGCGGTCTCCTCCCGGTGGCACACCATCCGCACCTGCCGGGGCAGGGAGTGCTCCGCCAGGAAATCCAGAATGGCCTTCAGGGCCACCGGCGCGGCCTGGGGCAGGGGGTAGCCGTAGACGCCGGTGGAGATGGAGGGGAAGTCCACGGTTTCGATTCCGTGCGCCTCCGCCAGGGCCAGGCAGGACCGGTAGCAGGAGGCCAGCAGGGCCGCCTCCCCCTGAGCGCCGCCGCGCCAGATGGGCCCGGGGGTGTGGAGGACGTACCGGGCGGGCAGGCGGTACCCTCGGGTCAGCTTGGCCTGTCCGGTCTCGCAGCCCCCCAGGGCGCGGCACTCCGCCAGCAGCTCCGGGCCCGCGGCGGCGTGGATGGCTCCGTCCACGCCGCTGCCGCCCAGCAGGGTGGTATTGGCGGCGTTGACGATGGCCTCCGCCGCGGAAGCGGTGATGTCTCCCACTACAATGGAGAAGCGCCCCTTGTCATCCAATGGTGTCATACACGGTCCCATTTCCGCGGGCCGCTTACTTCGTGCCAAACACCCGGTCGCCGGCGTCGCCCAGGCCGGGCACAATGTACCCGCGCTCGTTGAGCCCCTGGTCCACGGCGCCGCAGTAGATGTCCACGTCGGGGTGCTCCTTCTGAATCCGGGCGATGCCCTCCGGCGCGGCCACCAGCACCATCAGCTTGATGTTGCCGCTGCAGCCCCGGTTCTTCAGCTCCGTCAGAGCGGCGGCGGCGCTGCCTCCCGTGGCCAGCATGGGGTCTACCACCATGATGTCCCGCTCCGTCACGTCCTTGGGCAGCTTGCAGAAATAGACATGGGGCTCCAGGGTTTCCTCGTCCCGGAACATGCCGATGTGGCCCACGCGGGCGGAGGGAACCATCCGCAGCACGCCGTCCACCAGACCCAGGCCCGCCCGAAGGATGGGCACTACGGCGAACTTCTTGCCCTTGAGGGTAGGGGCGGTGGTGGTACAGATGGGGGTCTCCACCTGCTTTTCGGTCAGGGGCAGGTCCCGGGTGGCCTCGTAGGTGATCAGCATGCCGATCTCGCTGACCAGCTCCCGGAAGTCCTTGACGCTGGTATCTTTGTCACGCATGATGGTCAGCTTGTGGGCAACCAGGGGGTGGTCCATAACATGTACTTTTCCGCTCATAATGATGTCTCCTTTATCTCGAAATGGTTGATCCATGGGATAACGGTTCTTCCTGACGGTCCCGCAGGAGCGCGGCCTGCGGGGGACGCAGGTAGACGGGGGAGAGCTCCTGGGCGGTGACCAGGCCACCGGCCTCCGCCAGGGCCTCCGCCTCCAGGCCCACCGACGCGGCGCACTGCATGACCAGATGTGCCGGGGCCAGGCGGCAGGGCACGCCGTGGGTCCGGAGGAACTCCGCGCACAGCCCCGCGCCGTCGCCCACCACGGTCTTTGGCCGGGCGTCGCCCCGCAGCTCCTCCGCAAGCTCCGCCAGGCCGATGGCCCGGTCCGGGGTCAGGCGGCGGGGGAGACCCGTCTCCGCGTCAAAGAGGGCGTTGTAAATCTGGTTTCGCCGGGCGTCCATGGCGCAGACCACCAGCCCGCCGGCAAAGCTTACATTCCGGGCCATGGCCGCCAGGGTAGACACGCCCACGGCGGGCTTGTCCCCGGAAAAGGCCAGCCCCTTGGCGGCGGAGACGCCGATGCGGATGCCGGTAAAGGACCCCGGTCCGGCGGCCACGGCCACGGCGCCGCAGTCCTGCAGCGTCAGGCCGGTATTCTGAAAGAGATGGGCCACAATGGGCATCAGGGTGCGGCTGTGGGTCAGGCCGGTGTCCTGATATCCCGAGGCCAGGACGCGGCCGCCGTCCGTGATGGCGGCGGACACCGCCTTGGCGGAGGTCTCCAGGGCCAGAATTTTCATGGGAGCTCCACTCCTTCCACGCGGACCGTCCGCCAGGTGTCCTCCCCCGGGTAGCGGGAGAGGGTGACGAAGACGGTGGACGGCGGCAGGGCCTCCGGGGTCTGTTCGCTCCACTCCACGGCGCACACGCCGCCCCGGTCCAGGTAGTCCTCCCAGCCGATGTCAAAGAGGGCGTCCTCATCCGCCAGGCGGTAGAGATCGAAGTGGAACAGGGGGCACCGTCCGCCCTGGTATTCGTTGACGATGGTGAAGGTGGGGCTGGTGACCCGGCCGGAATAACCCAGGCCCCGGGCCAGACCCCGGGTGAAGGCGGTTTTGCCCATGCCCAAGCCGCCCCGGAAGGCCACCACGGCGCCGGGGGCGAGGGCCTCCGCCAGCCGGGCGCCCAGGGCCTCAGTCTCTGTTTCGTTGTGGGTAAGATAGTCCATAGACGGCTCCTTCAACACATGCTCTCCTGATTGTACCACAATTTGAACGAAGTGTAAAAAGAAATTTGCGGCGTTTACACGCCTTTTTTCCTGTGGTATACTGTGCCTACCCAAATTGATCGGACGGGCCCTCTCCGGGCCCTGGAGGAACAACCTTGAGCAGACTGAAACGAACCTTGGCGGACTTTTTCCAGCAGGCCGATCTGGTGCTGCTGGGACTGTGCTGTGCCGCGACGCTGTTTGGCATCGCCCTGATCATCAGCGCCACCCAGTACCTGGAGGAGGTGCGGATGATCATCCGCTATGCCGGCGTCCAGGCGGCGGGGATGCTTCTGGGCATCTGTGCCTATATCTTTCTCTCCGTGGTGGATCTGGACGGATTGATGAAGAAGTGGAAGTGGATCGTGCTCTTCAACATCGTCCTCATCGGGCTGCTGCTGACGCCCTTAGGCATCGGCAAGGAGAGCACCGGAAACCAGGCCTGGCTGAAGATCCCCGGCATCCCCTTCCAGATCGGCCCGGCGGAGGTGGTGAAGATCACCTTCACGCTGCTGCTGGCCAAGCAGCTGGAGTGGCTGCGGGAGGAGAAGCGGGACCTGAAGTCCTTCCGCTCCGCCTTTTTGGTGGCGGGGCACGCCCTGGCCCTCATAGGGTGGTATGTGGTGGTCTCCGGGGACATGGGCAACGCCCTGACCTTTTTCTTCATCTTTCTCTGCATGGCCTTTGTGGCTGGCTTTGCCCTGCGGTGGTTTCTGCTGCTGTTCGCCGGGGCCGGCGCCGCCATCTCGGCGGTGCTGCTGCTGGACCTGGTGCCCAAGAGCATGACCTATATGGTGCGGCGGTTCCAGGTGCTCTTTGACCACAGCCTGGACCCGGCGGGCATCGGCTGGCAGCAGAACCGGAGTCTTTTGGCCATCGGCTCCGGCGGGGTGTTCGGACAGGGGTATCTGAACGGCACCCAGACCCAGAGCGCCTATCCCACCAGCCTGCCGGCCCGGCGGACGGACCTGATCTTTGCCGTCTGCGGCGAGGAGCTGGGGCTGATCGGGTGCATCGCGGTGATCGTTCTGCTGGCCTGCATCATCTTCCGGGTGCTGCTGGTGGCGAAGAACAGCCAGACTCCCTTCCAGTGCTACGCCTGCGTGGGCGTGGCGGCTATGCTGATCTACCAGACGGTGGTGAACATCGGCATGTGCCTGTTCGTGATGCCCACCATCGGCGTGACGCTGCCCTTTTTCAGCTACGGCGGGTCCTCCATTGTGACGCTGTATATGGCCATGGGCGTGGTGTCCAACATCAAAAAGCGCTCCCTCGCCATGCGCCGCCCCACCCGGACGCTGCTCTGAGAGTGCATTTACCATGAAACACTTGAGGAGAAGGAATTGCCTCTTTCAGCTTGTCGAAAAACGGGGGAGATTCCTTCGACGGGAAGGAGGGGTGTGTGCGGCTGCGCCCGCAGGCGCATTTCGGAGCGCAGCCGCCGCTCGCGGCGGCTCTTAGAGCCTGTTTAAAATCTCCCCGCGCATGTCTTGGCGGCGTATTATCCGCCCTGACTGCGTTAAAAATCCTTGCCATCCGTCAGGATG
>JAAWIL010000185.1 GCA_022796315.1 Oscillibacter sp.
TCCTTGCCATCCGTCAGGATGCCTGCGGATTTTTGCCTTGCAGGGCAAAAAATCCACTCGCCAATCCATACACGTCGAGATATTAAACAGGCTCTTAGGGGGCCGGGTGTAGGGGCGGTGCTCAACCGCCCGTCCGGAGGGAGATCCGGATGCTGTGGGGGGACGGGCGGCAGTTTGCCGCCCTGCGGGGCCCGCAGGAGCCACCATAAAATGCGCGTTGGGACACGCCCGGAGGAAGGCCGGTGTTGAAAATCCGGACGGAAGCTGGTATACTGAATGCGCAGACCACTGTGAAGGGACAGATACCTATGGAGAAAAACATCTATGACCGGTTTCTGGACGAGGTCAACAGCCGGATGGAGGCGCTTTCGGACCGCTCGTACCGATTGCCGGCCCTGTGTGCCATGGAGCGCCAGTGGCAGCTGTATCTGGACTGGACCCGGCAGGACAGCGCCTTCTGTCTCCGGGTCAAGCCGGAGACCCTGTGCCAGCCTGCCCGGGATCTCCTGGACCTGCTATGGGAGCAGTTGGAGGCGGGGGAGGCTGTCAATCCCCACCAGGAGGTCTACGACCGGTTTCTCCAGAAGGTGGAGGAGTCCTTTGATGAGGAGGACGGTCAGGATGTGGATTTCGGAAACGCCAACCTCCTGCTGGATGCCCTCCAGGGCCATGGCTACATCTTTTTCCCCGTGAGGGAGGAGGTGCTCCAGCGCGGCGGTCCGCTGCGGCGGCGCGCCGCATTCTGCGCCACCAACTACCTCTACTACTACCACGGAGATTACCTGACGGACTGCCTTCCGGAGGGGACGCCCCCGGATCACTGGGGGCGGCTCGCGGATGAATACGCGGAACGGGACCCTGTCTGGCTGGCGGAGACAGTCCGGGTCCGGGAGGACCTGGAGGCCGCGGGACAGTATCCCGCCAGCCGGGAGTGGTTCCGGCAGCGGCGGGCGGTCTATTCCGGGCTTCGCCTGCCGCCCATCTACCGCGCCCGGGACGGGGCGGGCCATGTGGTTACAGAGCCCGTGTATCCGGCGGAAACGGCGGAGTGAGAGAAGACTGCGAAGGAGGGCGAGCCCATGACATTGACGGTCCCCTGCCTGTTCGGGCTGGAGAGCCTGGTGGCGGACGAGATGCGGCGCCTGCAATGCGCCAATATCCGGGCGGAGAACGGCCGCGTCCACTGTGACGGCGGCTTTGCCGACATTGCCCGGCTGAACCTGAACCTCCGCTGCGGGGCGCGGGTGCTGATGGAGCTGGGGTGCTTTCCCGCTCCGGACTTTGAGGCCCTGTTTCAGGGGGTGCTGGCGCTGCCCTTGGAGGAGTACATCCCCCAAGACGGCGAGTTCCCGGTGAAGGGGTACTCCCTGAATTCGGCGCTGCACTCCGTGCCGGCCTGCCAGGCCATTGTGAAGAAGGCGGCGGCCCGGCGGCTGGGGAACGCCTATGGCTGCGAGACCCTGCCGGAGACCGGGAGCCGGTATCAGATTCAGTTTGCCATCATCAAGGATCAGGCCTCGTTGTACCTGGATACCTCTGGGGAGGGGCTTTATAAGCGGGGCTACCGGGCCCAGAATATGGGCGCGCCTCTGCGGGAGACCCTGGCAGCGGCTCTGGTGCTCCTCTCCCGTTACCGGGGGAAGGATGCCTTCTGCGATCCCTTCTGCGGCAGCGGCACCATCCCCATTGAGGCGGCGCTGATCGCGAAGAACCGGGCCCCCGGCCTGGACCGGCGCTTTGCCGCCCAGCGGTGGAAGAATATGGACAGCCGCCTGTGGATGGACGCCGCCGGGGAGGCCATGGACCGGGAGTTTCACGGTCAATATGACATCTGGGGCGGGGACGTCGACCCGGCGGCGGTGGAGCTGGCCCGCCACAACGCGGCTCTGGCCGGGGTGGAGGACTGTATCCGCTTTGAGACCGCCGACGCCGGGAAGTTCCGCCGTACCAGCGAGTTCGGCCAGCTGGTGACCAATCCGCCCTATGGCGAGCGCCTTTTGGAGAAGCGGGAGGCGGAGGCCCTGTACCGGGACTTTGGCCAGGCGGTCCGCGCACTGCCGCCGAAATGGCGGGTGGTGGTGCTCTCCTCTCACACGGAATTTGAACGGTGTTTCGGACGGCCGGCAGATAAAAAACGGAAATTGTACAACGGGATGCTGAAGTGCGACGCGTTCTTGTATGGGGGAAAGCGGCAGGGGCCGGGATGATCCTGAGAACCTGTATTCATAACCGGGGGATGCCGGATGGACGAGGATTTTTCTCGTCAGACAAGGAGATTTTCCGCAGCAATCCTGACGGATTGCAAGGAACAGCGACGCAGTATGGCGGGAAAAAGACCGCCCAGACAGCGTTCATCGGTTGTGAATACAGGTTCTGAGAGAGGACCTGTCCGCTTGTGACGGCAGACGCCGGAGAAAGGAGTCCCGCCATGCGCCATGTGTTCATCATCAACCCCTATGCCGGAAGACGGGACCATACCACCCGCATCTATGAGATGGCGGACCGTCTGCGGGAGGCCCACGGCCTGGACTGCGCCTGTATGCTGACGGACCGCCCCGGCGGGGCCGTGGAGATGGCCCGGCGGCTGGCGGAGAGCGGCGAGGCGCTGCGGGTCTACGCCTGCGGAGGAGACGGCACCGTGTCGGAGGTGGCCAACGGTCTGGCGGGCTTCTCCAACGCCGCCATGACCTGTATCCCCGCCGGAACCGGCAACGACTTTTTGAAGAACTTCGGTCCGGACATGGCCAAATTTCAGGACGCGGAGAACCTGTGGGAGGGACCGGTGCTCCCCCTGGATCTCATCGACTGCGGCGGGCGGTACTGTCTCACCATCGCCTGCAATGGGATTGACGCCCAGGTGGCCGAGAACGTGCACCGGTTTGATGTCTCCCCGCTGATCCATGGGCGGGGGAAGTACCTGGCCTCTGTGGCGGCGAACTTCCTGTTTCGGAACCTGGGGCACCGCTGGACGGTGACCTTGGACGGCGAGACCCAGACCGGGGACTTCGCCCTGGTGTCCGTGTGCAACGGCCGTCACTACGGAGGCGGCTCCATGCCGGTGCCGGAGGCCCGGATGGACGACGGCGTGCTCCACACGATTCTGGTCAAGGCCATCAGCAAGGCGGCCTTCGCGCGGATGTTTGGGGACTACTCCGCCGGACGCTATCGGAAGTACCCCGAGGTTGCCAGAGTGGTGACGGCCCGGGAGATCCGGATCTCCTCAGAGACGGACATCGTCACCTGTCTGGACGGCGAGTGCTTCCGGAACAGGGAAGTGACCCTGAAGCTGGCGGAGAAGCGGGTGAACTTCTTCGGCCCCGCCGGATGCGACCCCAACGCCACCGTGCGGCAGCGGGCCTAGAGGCGGGGCGCCGCGCAGGTGGAGTGCTTGGAACTTGCGGGGAAACGGAGGGAACATTTACAAATTCTTCATAACTTTTGTGAAAATTCCCCTTTACAAACCATCCGGACTGCGCTATGATATCAACGTTAGCACTCGAGAGGGTTGAGTGCTAACGTTGAATTTGTTTTTCATGTGAAATATGGAAATAAAATGAAGGAGGAACCTGTTATGAAACTCACACCCCTTGCGGACCGTGTCGTTTTGAAGATGGTGGAGGCTGAGGAGACCACCAAGGGCGGCATCATCCTCACCGGTACTGCCAAGGAAAAGCCCACCGTGGCGGAGGTCATCTCCGTAGGCCCCGGCGGCAATGTGGAGGGCAAGGACATCGTCATGACCGTGAAGGTGGGCGACAAAGTCATCACCAGCCAGTACGCCGGCAGCAAGATCACCCTGGACGATATCGAGTATGTCGTGGTGCGGCAGAACGATATCCTGGCGATTGTGGAGTGATTGGAAGGGGAGCTTTCCCCCCGGTCTGCCCCGTAGCCTGGGGCGAACCTGATTTCATTTTTCTTCTCCGCTTGGCGGAGAAACCAGGGGCCTCGGTCCCTGGACCCCTTAGAGCCTGTTTAAAATCTCCCCGCGCATGTCTTGGCGGCGTATTTTCCGCCCTGACTGCGTTAAAAATCCTTGCCATCCGTCAGGATGCCTG
>JAAWIL010000263.1 GCA_022796315.1 Oscillibacter sp.
GTGGACTTCATAGACAAAACACGGCACATGGATGTGCCGGCGGCCTCGCCCGCCTTGAAAATCGGATACCGATTTTCAAGTGTTTTGACTATACAACAACTAACCCATCTCCACCCTCAGCAGCGGCAGCCGCCCCATAGGGCAGCTGGAAACCCGGCGCGGCCATGCCGCGCCGGGTCTTTTTACGCCCTCCGGACCTGCTCCAGCCAGCCCAGGAGCCGCCCCGCCTCCAGGGCCGCCTGGGCCCGGACGCCGTCGAAGTCCACATAGGGATTGTAAACCGCCTCCAGCTTGTCGTGGCTGGCTTTGGCCTCCTTCAGGGCCGTCACCGCCTCCTCCCGCAGGAGGGACGCCATCCGGGCCTGGAAGCGGAGCCGGGCCTTGCTCTCCGGCCGGGCCAGGGACTCCAGGTGAATCCTGCGGAAGGACTTCTTCCCGTAGTCCATCCCCGGGCGGGAGGTGACGAAGGCCAGCCCCAGCCCCGGCACCAGCAGGTGCTGGATGCTGCCGGGGGCCTCCGGGGACACGCAGGCAATCGTGTCCCAGCCCCGTTCCTCCGCCGCCTGGCGGAGCCGCGCCAGACTCTGCTCCGCCAGCTCCCAGCGGTCGGCGAACTCATAGACCGTGTGGCACAGGGCGTCTACGCTGTCAAACCGCCAGATTCCGCCCCGGTAGGTCACGCTGCCCAGAAAGCGCCAGGTGGTCCATCCTCTCTGGCCGCCCCGCTCCCGCAGTTCCCGCTGGATGATCCCCCGGACCCGCCGCTCTGCCCGGCCTTCGTCAAAGGTTCTCCGGACCGCCGCCACGGTGTCCAGCTCTATTTGCCGGGCGGCGTTCAGGCAGCGGTAGGCCCGGACATAGGCCGCCTTGTACTCGCCGGTATAGGCCTTCACCGCCTCCGCGTCGGCCTTGGCGGCGGTGAGATCATAGAACCGCCCCAGGTCCACGTAGCGGTCCACCGCCGCCGGATACCGGGGTTCAATGACGTGGGGCGCCGTACCGTCCGCCACGGCGCACCGGATCTCCGGCAGCACGATGCCGTCCAGGGAATTCGGGTCGCCGGAGCACCACAGGTACTCCACCGGCGTGCCCGCCTCCTCCATGGTCCGTCCGATCTCCCGCATGAAGGTGTTCTTCCCCACACCGGGTCCGCCCTTCAGCACCATGAAATCATATGTATCCTCCAGGTCCACGATCTTGTCAAACAGACTCTGGAATCCCGCGCCGCTGTTGGCGCCCGCAAAAAAATTTGTCACTTGAGCCATTGCTTTGCCCTCCCTGCGTATTTCTATACCAGAGTATGCAAAAGCCGGGGTTGGTGACAGTGGGAACGGGGCCTCTCCCCCCAAAAAACGCCATAAACAACCGAAACGCGCCCAGGACCATTGTCCAAGCGCGTCTTCTTCCCTCAAATCCTTCTCAGCGTGCGGAGGCGTCCACCAGCCCCTGCACATAGGCCAGAGCCAGCTCCAAATGCCTCTGGTCTAATCGCCGCCCCAGCTCCGTCAGCTGGGCGAGGTGCTCGTCTCTGGGGGGCGCCACGGGGCGTCGGACCTCCGACAGGCCCATAATATAGTCAATGCTGGCATGAAAAATCTCGCACATCTTCAGCATCTGGGCAAAGCTTGGATAGTGCCGCTGGCTCTCGTAGGCGCTGATGGTCTCCTGGGCCACCCCCAGTTCAATGCCAAGGCGCACCTGCGTCATATGGAACTCCTCCCGGAGCTGTCTGATACGGTTCTCCATGCTAACACCTCTACACTGAATTTTACAAGTTCTACTTGTATTCTCCAGTGTATTATGCTATATTTATAGAGGTTTAACCAATATTCAATTCACTTTTTACCAGGCCTGCCGCCTGTACCCCAACGGATCACCGGGAAACGCCTCCCAGTTCGCGGGGATTTCTTTTTTATGGGTTATACCAATACTCCGCCCGGCCGGGCGGCGGGAGGACGCCATGCAAAAAGCCTTAAAAGGAACGCGCACCAAGCGCAAGCTGGCCTCGGCCCTGGAAGCGGCCCTGGAGCGCAAGCCCCTGGACCGGGTGCGGGTCCACGACCTGACGGACCCCTGCGACATCCACCGCCAGACGTTTTACTACCACTTTGAGGACGTATACGCCCTGTTCGCCTGGTGCGCGGCGGAGGACGGCGCAGCCCTGGCGGCGGAGATGGCGGCGGCCCCCGGCTGGCGGGAGGCCCTGGAGGCGCTTCTGGGCTTTCTGGCGGCCCGGCGGGGGTACGCCCTGGCGCTGCTGGACCGCCCGGCGGAGCGGCAGGTATTTTTCGCCCAGGTGCTGCCCCCGGCGGCCCGGTGGGACCCCCGGTTTGCCATGATTCTGGAGCCGCTGGTGGAGAAATGGGTCCGGGAGGACGGCGCGGCGGAGGACCTGATCGGGGTCTTGGAGGCACTGACGGTATAAGGATTGCCCCCGGAGAGCATTTGCTCTCCGGGGGCTTTTTGGGGGTTGGGGGGGCGCTGACGGGAGGGCCGCCCCCCGGCCACCGGGCCCACGGGGGAAACCCCCGGGCCGAAGCCCGGGGGTTCCTTTCATCAACCGTAAGTGTAACCTGTGATCTTCAATTAGTTCTCAGCAGGAGCAGTGACGGTGACGTTGCCAGGGGCAAAGGTCGTCACGCTAGCCGCAACACCATCGTGAGTAATGACGAACGTATCGTCCTCGGCCACGATTGTGCTGGCGGTACCAGTAGTGAAAGGTGTGTTGTTTGTCAGAGTCTGAGTAGCCGAGGCCGCCCAACCAGCCACGCTGCCAGTATAGGCCACCGTGTCAGTAGCCGTGGCACTGGCAACGACCATCTTTGTGGTGTAGGTGGCCCAAGTGTCAGGAGCCACAATGTCAGCGGTCGCAGTCAGAGTGGTCTTGACAGAGGCACCAACGGTGATGTAGTCCTGACCACCAGTCGTATACACCTCGCCGTCCGTCACAGCCGTGCTGGCAGTCAGCGCAGTACCATTAACGTTAACAGTGTTGGGGGTATACTTGGTGAACTCCACAGTGCCAATGTTCAGGTTGGTATCGCTACTCTGAATCGCATAGTTGCCAGCCTTCACGGTGGTAGCCACATCGGCATCCACAGAAGCAGCAGTGTCGCCATACGCAAGCTCCTGCACCAGGACAAAGGCATTCGCGTTGTCGGGGATATCGTTGACGATATCGCTAATCTTCGCGCCAACCTCAACCGTTGTCGGGGTACCATTCACGTAGATGTTGATGGTCACAGCCTGGTCAGCCGCAGTCAGAGCAACAGTCACGTTGCCAGCCAGCGTATTGGTGGGAACCTCCACGGTGACAACCTTTGTACCGGCCGCGCCAGCGGGGATCGACCCTCTCACCGTAGCACTGTTGTTCGCAGTGAACTTCAGTCCGCCGCCGGTCACAGCCGCGCCATAAGTGAGCTCAACAGGCATGTCAACCGTGTCGCCAGCCTCACCCTTCTTGGCAAAGACAGCGTTGTCAGCATTGTCCACAGCCGCAGTGATCGTACCACCGCCGTTAGACAAACTATTAGCGGTCACAGAAGAAGCAACATTGATCTTGTAGTAACCAATCTCATAGGAGACATTCTGCGTGAGGTTATCCGCGGCGGTCATATCCACATGGTCGGTAGTCCCGTCAGCGTAGGTAGCCTTGGCATAGGTGCCGTGGGTGGCGGCGCTATAGCTCACACCCGTACCCAGGTTAGCGCTCGGAGTGAAAGTGCCCTCGTTGACGGTCAAGGTCTGGCCGTTGATCTTAACCTCAACCTTGCCCTGGGGCGTGATGGTCACACCGCTGTAGGACAGGCCGTTGGGAGCGGTGTAGCTCCACTGAGAGCCGTTCTTGGAAATATCGGTGTAGCCCAGGCTCCGCAGCAGGTCATAGATATCCGCATCGCTGGGCGCGGGACCCATGTAGGTGGGAGCGTTGATGTTGCTGGTATCCAGCCACTTGAAGCCGCCATTGTTGCCGGAGCTGTCGCCGCCCCAGTTCACGTCGTTGGGCAGCTTCTCGTAGATGAT
>JAAWIL010000186.1 GCA_022796315.1 Oscillibacter sp.
TCCTTGCCATCCGTCAGGATGCCTGCGGATTTTTGCCTTGCAGGGCAAAAAATCCACTCGCCAATCCATACACGTCGAGATTTTAAACAGGCTCTAAGACGAACTTCCAGCTTGTCGGGGGATTTCCCTTTTTCGGTGCCCGATTTTCAAGGCGGACAAAGGCAACCAGCGTTTTTCAAAAGGAAAACCCCGGAAACTCGAAGGTTTCCGGGGTTTTTGAGCGTTTCGGGCGCAAAATCAGCGCTTGGAGAACTGGGGAGCGCGGCGGGCGGCCTTGAGGCCGTACTTCTTGCGCTCCTTCATACGAGGATCGCGGGTGAGGAAACCGGCCTTCTTCAGGATGGGGCGGTTGTCCTCGCTGGCCAGCAGCAGGGCGCGGGCAATGCCGTGGCGCAGGGCGCCGGCCTGGCCGCTGACACCGCCGCCGGTGACGGTGGCCACAATGTCCATCTTGCCGGTGCTGCCGGTGGCCTCCAGGGGCTGGCGGACCACCATCTTCAGGGTGTCCAGGCCGAAATACTCGTCAATGTCCCGGCCGTTGATGGTGATGGAGCCGGTTCCGCCCGGGAACAGGTGGACGCGGGCCACGGAGGACTTCCGGCGGCCGGTGCCGTACAGATAGGGCTTCTTAGACTGATACATGGTGTTCCTCCTCCTTATTCAGCGTCCAGGGCCACGGGCTTCTGGGCCTGCTGCTCATAGTCGGCGCCGGCGTAGATGTGCAGACGCTTCAGAGAGTCCTTGGTGATGACATTCTTGGGCATCATGCCCCGGACGGCTACCCGCATGGCCACCTCGGGCTTCTCCTGCATCAGGATGCGGTAAGGAGTCTCCTTGAGGCCGCCCACCCAGCCGGAGTGGGTGCGGTAGAACTTCTGCTCGCCCTTCTTGCCGGTGAGCACCGCCTTGCCGGCGTTGATGATGATGACGTTGTCGCCGCAGTCGGCGTGAGGCGTGTAGGTGACCTTGTTCTTGCCGCGCAGAAGATCGGCAGCCCGGACAGCGGTCTTGCCCAGGGGCTTGCCCGCGGCGTCCAGGATGTACCACTTGCGCTCAATGTTGGCCTTGTTTGCCATAAAAGTGGACATGGTGTTTCCTCCGTATGATATAGTTTGCTTTCGCTTTACAAATCAAGCGCCCCGGGTTAAAATCGGAGCATGACTAGTTATATCATGGAGGGTGCCGGTTGTCAACGAAATTTTTGGATAGCTCTTCGATTCCTCTTGTTTTCTCTTAATATCTCTTGTTTACTCTCGAATACTAACATTCTATTTTCGTTTTTTCTTCCTGCCGCCCGCCGGACCGCCCTCTATGTACTACAGCACCCACTGCGTCAGCAGCAGCAGGACGAACCCCGGCACGCCCAGGATGCCGATCACCAGGGCGTTCAGCAGGTTCAGTCCCAGAGTGATCCCCGTGTAGGCAGAGGTCAGATTCACCGCCCACAGGGCCAGGAAGCCCAGCAGCGTATTGGCCAGCAGCTTCACCGCCTGCCGCAGGGGCGTTTTGAACACCCGCAGCAGAGCCAGGAGAAAAAAGGCCGCCAGCAAGGCGGCCAGGAGTTTCTGGCTCAGGTCCATACGGCGTCCCCCTCCAGGCGGACCGCCGCAGCGGCCTCCGGGCAGCGCTCCTTGATGGCCCGGATCAAATAGTTGCACCGGGCCTTTACGGCGCTGATCTGGTAAACGCAGGACTCCACCAGCTCCGGGTCAACGGCCTGGTCAAACTGGCGGTAGGCCCTGGCCAGGTCCCCCTGGGCCTCCTGCAGCTCGGCCCGCAGGTTCAAAAGCTCCAGGTCCTGTGCGCGGGATTTGAGAAATAAGGTTTTCATAGCATTGTCCCTCCTGCTTCCAGATGTATGGGGAGTTTGGACAAATATGCCAGATTTCATACGGGAGGTTTCCCTATGCAGGAAATTTTTATGAAGGAGGCCCTGGCCCTGGCCCGGGAGGCCGCCCGAGCGGGCGAGGTGCCGGTGGGGTGCGTCATCGTCCGGGAGGGCGAGATCGTGGGCCGGGGCCGGAACCGGCGGGAGGAAAAGCAGTCCGCCGCCTCCCACGCGGAGATGGAGGCCATCGCCCAGGCCAACGCGCTCCTTGGCACCTGGCGGCTGGAGGACTGCCAGCTCTACGTCACCCTGGAGCCCTGCCCCATGTGCGCCGGGGCCATTCTCAACGCCCGGATCTCCCGGGTGTGGTACGGCGCCCGGGACCCGGCCTTCGGGGCCTGCGGCGGGGTGATGAACCTCTTCATGGAGGACTTCCCCCACCGTCCCGCCCTGGTGGGCGGCGTGCTGGAGGAGGAGTGCCGCGCCGTGCTGAGCGCCTTTTTCCAGACACTGCGCCGCTCTCCGGAGAGTTGACATAAAGTTGAAGAAGAGATTTAAGACTTTTGTAACAAATGATGCTGGTTTGCTTAACATCTCTCCGGTATCTTAATACTTGCAAGAGACAAAACTTCTTTTCATCCAATCTTCCAAAACAGGAACATGGTCCGCTATTTGGCGGGCCATGTTCCTGTTTTCAGCCAAAAATCCGCATACCGGGCCCTCCTTCCCGCCTCTGGACGAACCCGTTCAAAGCGGGCGGGACAGGCGCGGCAAAAGGCCGGGACAGACTGTCCCGGCCAATTTTTTACAGGTTAACATAGTTTCCCAGGAGGGCGCTGTCAAATCCCGGCGAAGGGCGGCGTCTCCGGGGCATACCCTTATGACAGAGCGGCTTCCTCTCCCCCGTTCTCCTCCTCGGGCTCCTCCGGCACCGGAACCACCGGGCCGGACAGCCGCAGGGCGAGAACACCCAGCAGGTACAGCGAACAGCCGCCATACAGCAGCGGAGAGGACAGATGGGGTCCCCCATCCGCCAGGGCCGCCAGGGACAGCACAATCGCGGCGCCGGCGTACAGGGCGAAGCGCCGGGTCCGTCCGGCCTGGAAGGCGAAGGAGGACAGCCGGTAGAAGGCCAGGGTCAAAAACACCAGGGCCAGCAGCTCCACGTAGTAGGCCCCCAGGGCGGGATTCACGGAGTCCAGGCGGTAGATCAGCACCAGCCGCACCACCAAGGCCACCGGCGGAACCAGCAGGAGCACGGCGGCCGGGTAGGTCTCCTGGTCCCGGCGCTCCCCCCGGCAGGCGGCCATCGCCGAGAACGCCGCCCCGGCGGACACCAGGGCCAGGACCCCCAACAGCAGCTGCGGCCGGGAGTCCAGCCCCGCCTCCGGCAGGACCGCCGCCCCATAGGGGTCTGCGGAGGACTGGAGCCGCGCCAGCAGATTGCCCATCCCCAGGCCCTCGTACAGGTCCGCCAGACCCGAGAGCGCCATCAGCAGCACCCCCGCCACCGGCAGCGCCAGCAGGCGGGCGTCCGGAAGCGGAAAATCCCGGGGCAGGGCCGGGGGGCCCTCCTGGGGCAGGCGGAACACCAGAACGCCCAGGCAGACCGCCCAGACCAGCAGCGCCGCCAGCAGCACCATGCCCGCCGGCGCGCCGGGAATGGGCAGGCCGGTGTCCGGCTCGAAGCCCGTGCGGTTCTGCCACAGCCGCAGAAGGAACGCCGCAGCGCCCCAGGGCGCCGCCAGAAGAGGGATCATCAGTTGTTTTTTCATCGTCAGGCTCCTTTCGGAGATAAAGTCGTCAATGGATACGCATTATAGCATAAACAGCCTGTTTTGTCTATGGTTTTGGGGAAAGTCGGAGGGATTGTCCCGGCCAGGAGACCGGTCCCTGCCGGCTCTGCCGCGCTGAAGGGAATCGGAGGCCGCCGGGAGGACGGGCCGCCGGAGGCGGCGGTCTCCCTTTGAAAATCGGAAATCCGATTTTGCCGGGGGCATTGCGGACGGGCGCTCCTCTGTGCTATGATGAAAGCGGTATACACCGTCGGAGCCTGGGGCGGTTCTTCCCGCGGGCCCCGCCGCATAGAATATCTAAGAGCCTGTTTAAAATCTCCCCGCGCATGTCTTGGCGGCGTATTTTCCGCCCTGACTGCGTTAAAAATCCTTGCCATCCGTCAGGATGCCT
>JAAWIL010000187.1 GCA_022796315.1 Oscillibacter sp.
AAAATCCTTGCCATCCGTCAGGATGCCTGCGGATTTTTGCCTTGCAGGGCAAAAAATTCACTCGCCAATCCATACACGTCGAGATATTAAACAGGCTCTGAGAACCTGTATTCACAACCGATGAACGCCGTCTGTGGGGTCTTTTTCCCGCCATACTGCGTCGCTGTTCCTTGCAATCCGTCAGGATTGCTGCGGAAACACTCCTTGTCTGACGAGAAAACTCCTCGTCCATCCGGCATCCACCGATTATGAATACAGGTTCTGAGAGCGAAAAAGGCGGCCCGGCACGAACCTTCGTGCCGGGCCGCCGGGTTTATACGATCTTGAGTGCCTTGGCGTCCTGATCCGCGAAGTAGCGGATGATATCCTTCCGGGTGACGATGCCGATGAAGCTGCCCACATCGTCCACCACAGGGGTGAAGTTCTGATTCATGGCGCTGTCCAGAAGTTCGTCGATGGTGACGGTGATGCGGACGGGGGGATACTCTCCGCTGCGGAGGATATCCCGAATGTGAGTACGTTCCAGGTCCTTCAGGGTGCGGCAGCTGCCGCCGGTTTCATCCAGAAACCGCCACAGGAAGTCTCCTTCGCTGACGGTGCCGACGTACTGCCCGGTCCGGGAGATCACCGGGATCGCTGTATAGCCGTGATGACGCATCTTTTCCAGACCCTGCCGGAAGGTATTGTCATCGTAGAGATAAGCGACGCGACCCTTGGGGAGCAGAAAATAAGCAATATTCACCAGTCTGCCTCATTTCTTGAAGACGGAGGGTCCGCCTGTATTTTTGGCCGGTTAGCCCTATCTATAATATACAAGATTGCCCGGAGGAAATGATGAACAATCTATGAAATTTGCATGAACAGATGGGAGAGTTCTCCCGTTGCGGGCTTTACAACGGGAGAGAGATGTGATAGGATAGAGATGTGATATATGCAACAGAAAGGGGCGCGAACGATGCTGACAAAAGAGGAACTGGCCCACAGTCCGCTGTTCCAGGACATCACCTACGAGGAGTACCGCCGGATGCTCACCTGTTTCCAGGCGGTGCAGCGGTCCTTCCGGTCCGACGAGCTGGTCTGTGACTTCACCGGGCCCGGGAACGACGCGGTGGGAATTGTGGAACGGGGAGAGGCCGCGCTGATCCGGATTGATGAGGAGGGGGTCTCCACAGTGATGGAGGAGCTGGGGCCCGGCGGCGTGTTCGGCCGGACGCTGGCCTTCAGCGGCGACGGCCGGGACAGTCTGGAGGTGGTCTGCCGCTCCGCCTGCGACGTGCTGTTTATCGACTACCCCCACATCCTCAAGCGCTGCCAGAACGCCTGCGGGTACCACAGCATGCTGGTGCAGAATATGCTGCGGCTCATGGGCGACAAGGCCCAGGCCCTGTCCATGCGGGTGGACGTCCTCTCCCGCCGGTCCATCCGGGAGAAGCTCCTGTGCTATTTCCGGCAGCTGGCGGAGAAAACGGGGAACAACAGCTTTACGCTGCCCTTCTCCCTCAGCACCCTGGCGGACTACATCGCCACGGACCGCAGCGCCATGATGCGGGAGCTGAAGCGGCTGCGGGAGGAGGGGGCCATCCGTTCCAACGGACGCCGGTTCACCCTGCAAATATAAGGAGGACACCAGATGAAGCGATTTCAGCGATGGTTGTTGGCCGGCTGGCTGCTGCTTCTGGCCATTGCGCTCCTGTGCTCTTTCGGGGTGATTCCGGACCGCACGCCGGGTCTGCTCCAATATGCAGCCATCCTGCTGGGGATCGTTTCCTCCGTGCGAAATCTGCGGGCAGAATAAGCGGAATTGACAGTTGACGGAACCGCCCTTTCCGTATTACAATAACAGCAGTGATTTGAGTCCCCGAACGAGCCGGCTGTGTCCGGCTGCAGAACGCCATTACATGGAAAAGAGGAGAGCATATGTTTCGTATCGTGAGAAAAGAGGCCCTGCGGCCTACCGTGACGCTGTACGAGATCGAGGCGCCGCTGGTGGCCAAGAAGGCCCAGCCCGGTCAGTTCATCATCCTGCGGGTGGATGAGCACGGCGAACGCATCCCCATCACCATCAATGCCTACGATCCGGAGAAGGGCACGGTCACCATCATCGTCCAGACGGCGGGCGCCACCACGGAGAAGCTGAGCCACCTGAATCAGGGCGACTGCCTCCAGGACTTTGTGGGCCCCCTGGGCAAGCCCACGGAGACCGCCGGCAAGAAGAAGGTCTGCGTGGTGGGCGGCGGCGTGGGCTGCGCCATTGCCTATCCCGTTCTGAAGAAGTTCCACGATGACGGGGCGGAGGTCCACGCCGTGGTGGGATTCAAGAATAAGGACCTGGTGATTCTGGAGGAGGACTTCCAGAAGTCCAGCGACCAGCTCATCATCTGCACCGACGACGGCAGCTACGGCCGCAAGGGCCTGGTTACCGAGGCCCTGAAGGAGCTGCTGGACGCGGGCAATCAGTATGACGAGATTTTCGCCATCGGCCCCATGATTATGATGAAGTTCGTCTGCAAGACCACGGAGCCCTACGGCGTGCCCACCACCGTGTCCATGAGCCCCATCATGATCGACGGCACCGGCATGTGCGGCGGCTGCCGACTGAGCGTGGGCGGCGAGATGAAGTTCGCCTGCGTGGACGGCCCGGACTTCGACGGCCATAAGGTGGACTGGGATCTGGCGGTGAAGCGGAACCAGATGTATATGCCCTTTGAGAAGCACAAGTACGAGGAGACCTGCAACCTGTTCAAGAAGGAGGCCCAGTGATCATGGCCAATATGTCTTTACAGAAAAACCCCATGCCCTCCCAGGAGCCCGATGTCCGGAACAAGAACTTTGAAGAGGTGGCTCTGGGCTACACCAAGGAGCAGGCCCTGGACGAGGCCCAGCGGTGCCTGAACTGCAAGAACAAGCCCTGCATGACCGGCTGCCCGGTCATGG
The DNA here is from genome assembly GCA_022796315.1 of Oscillibacter sp. Classification (GTDB taxonomy): domain Bacteria; phylum Bacillota; class Clostridia; order Oscillospirales; family Oscillospiraceae; genus Oscillibacter. The sequence goes on from JAAWIL010000187.1 coordinate 2,935, forward strand.
TACATATCCCCGAGTTCATCCAGAAGGTGGCCGAGGGCGACTTTGAGGCCGCCTATCAGATCATTGCCGCAACCTCCGCGCTGCCCGCCGTCTGCGGCCGGGTGTGCCCCCAGGAGAGTCAGTGCGAGAAGTACTGCGTCCGGGGAAAGAAGGGCGATCCGGTGGGCATCGGCCGCCTGGAGCGGTTCGTGGCCGACTGGCACAACGCCAACGCCAAGGAGGCCCCGGAGAAGCCCGTCTCCAACGGCCACCGCGTCGCCGTGGTGGGCTCCGGCCCTGCGGGCCTGACCTGCGCCGGAGACCTGGCCCGGAAGGGGTACGAGGTCACCGTGTTCGAGGCCCTGCACCTGGCCGGCGGCGTGCTGGTGTACGGCATCCCCGAGTTCCGTCTGCCCAAGTCCATCGTTCAGAAGGAAGTGGACGGGTTGAAGGCTCTGGGCGTCACCATCGCCACGGACACCGTGGTGGGGCGGACCATCTCCGTGGACGAGCTGCTGGCCGAGCAGGGCTTTGAGGCCGTGTTCATCGGCTCCGGCGCGGGCCTGCCCATGTTCATGAAGATCCCCGGCGTGAACTATCGCGGCGTGTACTCCGCCAACGAGTTCCTGACCCGGATCAACCTGATGAAGGCGTACCTGCCCGACTCCGATACCCCCATCCAGCGGCCCAAGAAGGTCGCCGTGGTGGGCGGCGGCAACGTGGCTATGGACGCCGCCCGCTGCGCCAAGCGCCTGGGGGCCGAGGTGTATGTGGTCTACCGCCGCGGCATGGAGGAGCTCCCCGCCCGGAAGGAAGAGGTGGAGCACGCCGAGGAGGAGGGCATCATCTTCAAGACCCTCAACAACCCCGTGGAGATCCTGGCCGACGAGAACGACGATGTGAACAAGATCCGCTGCATCCGGATGGAGCTGGGCGAGCCCGACGCCTCCGGACGCCGGAGCCCCATCGAGGTCCCCGGCAGCGAGTTCGAGCTGGATGTGGACTGCGTGATCATGGCCCTGGGCACCAGCCCCAACCCCCTGATCAAGTCCACCACCAAGGGCCTGGAGATCAACAAGAAGGGCGGCATCGTGGTG
>JAAWIL010000188.1 GCA_022796315.1 Oscillibacter sp.
ATACTTCGAGGTCTGCTCCTGCTCCAACCTGGGCGACGCCCAGGCCCGGCGGCTGCGCATCCGCTACAAGGACGAGTCCGGCAAGACCCAGCTGTGCCACACCCTCAATAACACCTGCGTGGCGCCGCCTCGGATGTTGATTGCGTTTTTGGAGAATAATTTGCAGGCGGACGACAGCGTGCGGATTCCGGAGATTCTGCGGCCCTATATGGGCGGCAAGGAGAAGCTGACGCCCAAGGAATAAAAGAAAAAAAGTTTCGTCCACCTTTTCAAAGGTGGCGGGGTGCAGGGGCAGAGCCCCTGCAAAGCCCCCGTATCGAGCGAAGCCAAGCAGAAACCAGGTTCCCTCCCCCGAACAGAGGCCGGAGGCCTCGCCTTCGGGGCCCGAAAGAGGAGGACCAGGCCGGAGGGACCTCCTGGAACCACCAAGCCCGCAGGAGAACGGGCGGGGACAGAGCCCCGCCCCTACAGGGAAGTCCGGAGGTCGCGGATGGACGGGCGGCTAATAGCCGCCCCTACAGGGTCAAGGCTCCCAACCAGGTGCGCCTTGGAGGGGAAAGCCCCCTCAGTCTGGCCGGAGGCCAGCCAGCTCCCCCCGAGGGGGGAGCCAAGGGGGTGCGCAAACAGGGAGTGCGCAGGAGGTCAGGGCGGCGGCCCCTACAGCTGGCCGCAGAAGGCCAGCTCCATGCCCACCGAGACGCCGCAGGTGAAGAGGGCCATAGAGTCCATATCATCCGACACCAATCTAGCGGAGATGCAGCGCTCTAAGAGCTCCTTCTGCTCCGGAGTGAGGGCTTTTTCCAGGTCAGACATGGCTTCCTCCATTTCCAGTACGGAGCGGTGGTATTCCGGGCTCCGCTGGAGGAGAGGATACTCCCGGTTGGAACGGACAAATTCGTACAAGGCGTTGATTGCTCTATCGTGCATAAGCACCTCCATATAACTCATATTTTGGCTTTTTAGCTATTTTTTATTATATCACTAACTTTTGAGCTGTCAATAGAAAGTGCTAAGCTATGGACACTTTTCGGAAACGCGTCAAAGCGGAGCGGGGCAAGCGAAAACTGAAACAACAGGATCTCGCTTCCCTCTGCGATATCCCCTACTCCACCTACCGCCGGTATGAAACGGAAACCGGCGACCCGCCGCTGTCCGCAGCGATGAGGATCGCGGAAACCCTGGGCGTGAGCCTGGACTACCTCACAGGGAAGACGAACTCCCCTGTTCCCGGTATGCCGCCGGTTCCGCCGCCCCCCAGTCAGGCGGAGACCGCCTTGAAAAAAATCCGAAAAATTCTGGAAGACCTGGACAAATCTGACTCCTCTCTGTAGAGTCTTCAACCAATATAACGAAAGGTAGCACTATGAGCAAACAAACAACCGGCTTTTTTGCGGAATTCAAGTCCTTCATCTCCCGGGGCAACGTGATGGACCTGGCCGTCGGCGTCATCATCGGCGGCGCTTTTTCCAATATCACCAACTCCCTCATCAACGACATCGCCATGCCGCTGCTGGGAGTCCTGACCAGCTCCGTCTCCTTCGCGGAGCTGTCTGTGTCTGTGGGCCCCGCTGTCATCACCTATGGCAATTTTATCCAGGCCGTGCTGAACTTCCTGGTCATGGCCCTCGTGGTCTTCTGTCTGGTGAAGGGCCTGAACTCCCTGCACCGCAAGAAGGAAGAGGCCCCGCCTCCCGCGCCGCCGGAGCCCTCCAAGGAGGAACTGCTCCTGGCGGAGATCCGGGACCTCCTGAAGGAGCGGGCATGATCTCCCCCCTCCTGGAACAGGGCCTGGCCGCCCTGGAAGTCCCCGCGCCGCCGGAGGCCGTGGACCGGCTGGACCGCTACGCCCAGCTTCTCCTGGAGAAAAACCAGGTCATGAACCTCACCGCCATTACCGAACCGGAACAGGTGGCCCGGCTCCATATGCTGGACTGCGCCGCCCTGCTGAATGTCTGCCCCCTGGAGGGCAGACGGCTCTTGGATGTGGGCACCGGGGCCGGCTTCCCCGGCATGGTGCTGAAAATTCTGGTCCCCTCCCTGGACGTCACCCTGCTGGACAGCCTGAACAAGCGCTTGGAGTGGCTGGCGGAAACCTGTGCCCGGCTGGGCCTTCAGGGGATTCGGACCATCCACGCCCGGGCCGAGGAGCTGGGCCATGACCCGGCTTTCCGGGGACAGTTTGACCTGGTATCCTCCCGGGCCGTGGCCGCCCTGCCGGTGCTGGCGGAGCTGTGCCTGCCCTATCTCAAGCCCGGCGGCGTCTTTCTGGCCATGAAATCCGTGGACAGCGAGGCCGAGCTGGCGGCGGCGCAGTCCGCCATCCAGACCCTGGGGGCACGGGTAGAGGCCGTTACGGACTACCGGATTCCCGGGACGGAAGTGCGCCACCGGGTGATTCTTTTGAAAAAAACCGGGGAAACCGAAAAAAAATATCCCAGAACATTTGCAAAAATCAAGAAGAATCCATTATAATACCACTGTACAAATCTTTGGGAGAAGGGAGGGTTCCGGATGGGAGAGTGCATTGCCGTGGTGTCCGGCAAGGGAGGCACCGGGAAGACCTCCTTCGCCGCCGGCGTGGGCTCCGCCCTGGCCCTTGGCGGGAAGCGGGTGCTGTGCGTGGACTGCGACATCAGCCTGCGGAACCTGGATCTGGCCCTGGGACTCTCGGACCGGACCCTGATGGATTTTACCGACGTGGCCCAGGGACGGTGCTCCCTGGAGAGCGCGGCGGTGAGCCACTCCCAGATGCGGAGCCTGTTTCTTCTGACGGCGCCGGTGCGCCGCCGGGGCCGCCCGGTGACCGAGGAACAGATGACCGCCCTCCTGGCCCAGGCACGGGAGGAGTATGACTTCTGCCTGCTGGACGCGCCGGCGGGACTGGGAGAGGGGTTCCTGCTGGCCACGGCGGCGGCGGACCGGTGCGTGGTGGTGACCACCTCCGACGCCTCCTCCCTGCGGGACGCACAGCACACGGTGATGGAGTTGAACCGCTTCTCCCAGCTGCATCTGGTGGTGAACCGGGTGCGGAAGAAGCTGCTGCGCAATATGCACGCCACCATTGATGACGCCATGGACAAGGCCGGACTGCCCCTTTTGGGGGTAGTGCCGGAGGACGACGCGCTGCCTCTGGCCCTGAACCGGGGGACACCGCTCCTTCTGGCGGACGGGTACTCCCCTGCCGCCATGGCCTACCGAAACATCGCAACCCGCCTGCAGGGGGGAAAGGCCCCTCTGATGCGGATCAAATAAAATAGGAGGACCGTTGCCACATGAACATTGCTCTGATGTCCCACGACAACAAGAAAGACCTGATGGTTCAGTTCTGCACCGCCTACGCCGGGATTCTCTCACGCCATCACATCTACGCCACCAACACCACCGGCCATATGGTCGCAGAAGCCACCGGTCTCAAGGTCCACTGCTTCCTCACCTACGCCCACGGCGGCAGCCAGCAGATCGGGGCGCGGATCGCGTACAACGAGTTTGATCTGGTGCTGTTTTTCAACGATCCCAGCAATGAGAGCATGTCCGGGGAGATCTCCTATATCTCCCGGCTGTGCGACCAGAACAACATTCCCTTTGCCAGCAACATCGCCACGGCGGAGATGCTGGTGCTGGGCCTGGCCCGGGGCGACCTGGATTGGCGGTGCATTGTCAATCCCTCCACCCGGCCCATCGCGTAACGGGAGCGGCGGGAAGAGGAGCCCTGCGGAGAGAAGACGGGGCCGGTATCAGGAGAGCCCTTTGTGGAGCGGCGAAGGCCGCTCCGGCAGGGTTTGAAAACAACGCCTTTCGAGGCGGGGTGTTCTTTTTGCGCCGTCCGGGAAGGACAGATGTTTGCTAGTCTGGAAGAATTTCCCTGGGGCTCCGTCCTGTCCCGGGAACGCTAGGGCCTGTTTAAAATCTCGACGTGTATGGATTGGCGAGTGGATTTTTTGCCCTGCAAGGCAAAAATCCGCAGGCATCCTGACGGATGGCAAGGATTTTTAA
>JAAWIL010000189.1 GCA_022796315.1 Oscillibacter sp.
GACAGGTAAACCTGTTGAGGCTGATACAGGCAAAGTCCAGGCCGCAGCCAAGGTTGCGATGTCTGACGGGTATGTGTTCACGTCAGAGAAGGACGGCGTGCCGCTGGACGACTGGGACGTGGCACAAGCGCCTGAGTACACCCCGGAGGAGTGGCAGCAGATCATTTCTGACATTGAGAGCGGCAAGATCCCTCCCTTCGAGATGCCGGACGACCCCAACGTGACGGTTCACTTCGTGGACTATCCCGGCGGAAGCAATGCGGAAAAGGATTGACCGATAACGGAACAGGGGGCCTGGAACACGCGGTTCCAGGCCCCCTGTTTTACATCTGTCACAGCTCTCTCAACAGTATATATACTCGTTGAAAATGATTTCTTCCGCTCGATTGCGGATGTTGTTCATCTTTCCAACCCACTCCATCTGATTTTCTGCCTTTAGCTGTTCGGTGATTTCCTCTCGCGTTGCCATCTGCTCAATCAACTGGGAAAACATTTCCTGCGCCTGATGGTCGATGTCGGCAAGGTGGGCGTATAACTTCCCGCTGAACAGCAAGGCGGTGTAGAGTGGGTTTCTATGCTCAAACAGATACTGCTTCCGGCGTTGACCCCAGATACCAATAGGTGCGCTTTCCGGCACAGTGAGGTTTGGCAGAAGATAGTCACCCTCTTGGCGGTAAGTTCCGCCCATTTGCTCAAATAGTGACTTTTCCATGATATAGTCCTCCGATATATTGAAATTCCCTGCAATTCAATCACATTCGGCTGGCTATAAAAATGTGGGAGAGGTAACTTCTTTACGTTACCTCTCCCACGGGGCGTCCGGTTTTTTCCTCCAGGTTCCTCCGGGGAACGGCTTCCCCGGTCTCCGTCAGCGCGGCTGACGCTCCTCCTGTTCCCGCAGGGTCCGGCGGATCTCCTCCAGAGAGAGTCCCTGAGCCCGGGCGATGGCGGCCAGGTCCTCGTGCTCGTACTTGGTCCGGGTCACCCCATAGCCCGTGGAAACCTTCTGGCGGACAGGGCCCCAGGGCGTCTCCACCGTCTCCACCCGCCGCTCCAGAGCAGCCCGGCGGACCGGGACCTCCCGGACACCCAGGGTGGTGGTGTGGCGGAAGAGGAGGGAGAGGATGTCCTCCCGGTTCTCCCGGCGGCAGAGGGTCTGGAGCAGGACGCCGGGGCGGGACTTCTTCATGCCAACGGGCACCGTCCACACGTCCAGGGCGCCGCCCTCCAGCAGACGCTCCAGGGCGAAGCCCACGGCCTCGCCGGTCATGTCGTCCACCTGGCAGCTGAGCTCCAGCACCTCCTCCCGGCGGTCCTCCGCCTGTCCCAGCAGGGCCCGGAGGCAGTTGGCGGCGGGGAAGAAGTCCTTCCTGCCGCAGCCATAGCCCACGGCCTCCGTCCGCATCACCGGCAGGGCGGCGAAGCGGGTGACGAAGTGCTTCAGCAGCGCCGCCCCCGTAGGGGTACACAGCTCCCCCCGGATCTCTCCGCCGTAGATGGGCACGTCCCGGAGAATCCAGGCGGTGGCCGGGGCGGGCACCGGCAGGACGCCATGGGTACACCGCACCTGCCCGCTGCCCACATGGACCGGAGAGGCCACGATCTCCTCCGGGGCCAGCCGGTCCAGCAGGAGGCAGACCATGGTGATGTCCGCCACGGCGTCCAGGGTCCCCACCTCGTGGAAGTGGATCTCTGTCACGGGAACGCCGTGGACCCGGCTCTCCGCCTCGGCGATCAGCCGGTACACCGCCAGGATGTGCTCCTTCACCCGCTCCGGGACCGCCAGGTGCTCCCGGACCAGGTGCTCGATGTCGTGGAGGCCGTTGTGGCGGTGGTCATGGTCATGGCCGTGCTCGTGCGTATGGCCGTGCGCATGGTCATGACCGTGCTCGTGCGCATGGCCGTGGTGGTCATGGCTCTCCTCCTCTTGACCGTGGACCGTCACGGAGAGGTGGGTGCCCGTGATGCCGCACCGCACGGCCCGTTCCCGCTCCACCCGGACGCCGGGCAGTCCCAGCCCGTTGACCTCCCGCAAAAAGGCGCTACCGTCCGGCAGCAGCTCCAGCAGGGCCGCCGCCAGCATATCCCCTGCGGCGCCCATGCCGCAGTCCAGATACAGTGTTTTCATGAGGTCTCCTTTCCCGTCATGTGGTTGATCCGGCTGGCCAGAAAGCCCGCGCCGAAGCCGTTGTCGATGTTCACCACGCTGACCCCGCTGGCGCAGGAGTTCAGCATGGACAGCAGGGCCGAGAGCCCATGAAAGGACGCGCCGTAGCCCACGCTGGTGGGCACCGCGATCACCGGGCAGTCCACCAGTCCCCCCAAGACGCTGGCCAGGGCCCCCTCCATGCCGGCGATGGCAATCACCACGCTGGCGCTCATGAGCTGATCCAGATGGGCCAGGGTCCGATGGAGCCCCGCCACGCCCACGTCGTAGAGCCTGGTCACCCGGTTGCCCAGGACCTCCGCCGTCAGGGCCGCCTCCTCCGCCACGGGGAGGTCGCTGGTGCCGCCGGTCGCCACCACAATGGTTCCCAGGCCGTCCGGGGGCGGCACGGGCCCCGCCACCGCCGCCCGGGCCTCCGGGCAGTACCGCAGGGGGCAGCATCGCTCCACCTCGGCGGCGGACTCCGGGGAGAGCCGGGTGATGAGGATCGTCTCCTGGCCGTTTTGGCGCATTACGTCCACGATGCCGCAGATCTGCTCCGGCGTCTTGCCCGCGCCGTAAATCACCTCCGCCGCCCCCTGCCGGAGCTTCCGGTGGAGATCCACCTTGGCGTAGCCGATGTCGGCAAAGGGCGCCGTCTTGAGTTTCAGGAGGGCCTCCTCCACCGGCATCGCGCCGTCCCGGACCGCCTCCAGCATCTGCCGCCACTCACTGTTCATGGCGCACCTCCAAATCCAGCAGCACCCCGTCATAGTACCGCCTGAGTGTGTTATAGATCTCCTCCCGGTGCTCCGCCAGCCGGGGAAGCTCCGGCGGCGGCAGCTGAATCCGGGCGCACCCCCGCAGCAGCCGCACCCGGAAGTCTGTGAAGCCCAGGGAGAAGAGGTAGTCCTCCGCCGTCTCCGTCCGTTCCAGATCCGCCGCCGTGATGGGTTCCCCGGTGGGAATCCGGGTGGCGAGGCAGGCGTAGGCGGGCTTGTCCCAGGTAAAGAGGCCCGCATCCCGGGACAGCCGGCGGATCTCCCCCTTCGTCAGGCCGCACTCCCGCAGGGGGGACCGGACGGACAGCTCCCTCAGGGCCCGCATCCCGGGGCGGTCCCCGGCGGCGTCGGAGGCGTTGGTGCCGTCCGCCAGCAGGGGAAACCCGTCCTCCTCCGCCGCCCGGGCAAGGGCGGTGAAGATCCGCTTCTTGCAGTGGTAGCAGCGCTCCGGCGGGTTGGCGGCAATGGCGGGGTCCGCCAGCACGTCCAGGTCCAGCACCCGGAGCTCCGCCCCCAGCTCCCCGGCCAGCCGGCGGGCGTCCTCCAGCTCGAAGTCTGGCTGGAAGGCGGAGTTGACATAGTAGGCCCGGACCTGTTTTCCATACCGGCGCGCCGCCCAGAGGAGGTACGCGGAGTCCACGCCCCCGGAGAAGGCCAGAGCAGTCTTGGGATTTTGGCGGAAGAAGTCTTGCAGCGTCATAGGAGGTCCTTTCTGTTGTTGTTTTGTGGCCTGCAGGGGCGGTTATGATTTCCGAATGAAAAATTCGGAAGTACGATTAACCGCCCGTCCGAAGGGAGATCCGGTCTGCCGTGGGAGGGAAATCCGCCGGCCGCCGGTCCTGCCGGGGGAGGGGTTGGCCCGGCGGTCCGGGCCCTGCGGGAAGTCCGGAGGTTGCGGGGGAGAGGCGGCAGATTGCCGCCCCTACAGGGTCTCAGAAGCTGTACCAATAGGTGACGGTATGCAGATTGGCAAGAAAAATTTTTGCCTGGCAAGGAAGAAACTCGCAGGAATCCTGACGGATTTCAAGAG
>JAAWIL010000190.1 GCA_022796315.1 Oscillibacter sp.
CCTTGCCATCCGTCAGGATGCCTGCGGATTTTTGCCTTGCAGGGCAAAAAATCCACTCGCCAATCCATACACGTCGAGATTTTAAACAGGCTCTGAGAGTGCGCCCTCTCGGGGCTATACGGCGATGAGATCCCGCAGGACCCACCGCCAAACGCGGATTCGGACGCGCCTTCTCGGGGCGGAGAATCCCCTTTTCGCCCCGCTGTGAAGGGACTTCCCTTTCCGGAATGTCCCGATCCCCCGCCGGCTGTCCTCGGATGGCCGGTTATTTTTTTTGCAGATTTCCCGCGAAACTGAGATAAATCCTCAAATTTCCCGCACTTTTTTGAGGAGAGTTTTCGTTTGGAAAATTTTTCTCGATCAAAATTTGGAGACAATGTTGACAATCCGGAAAAAAGATGTTACAATTTGGTTACAATTTTTCAAAGGAGTGTTTTCATGGCAGGCAGCAAAACCGCGAAGCAAGAGGGACTCATGTACAAGGGCCATCCTCTGCGCCGGGTGGACAATCTGATCTACTACGGCACGATGGCCGAGAAATATATCATTATGATGCAGGTGTTGGATTCCAAGAAGGAGCAGGACCTGACCCTGGCCTCCAAGGTCTCCATCCAATTGCAGCTGACAGACCCGGACCTGAAGTCCCGGGACCGGGTGGTGAAGAAGAGCGAAAAGGACAATCTATACGCGGCGATGGACATCGCGGCCATCTGGCTGGAGCGTGCCCTGGCCGGAAAAGAGAGATAAAACAGTTTTTTGATAAAAAGAGCGGACCCTCTTTTTATCCCGGCGTGAGACGCCGCCGGGCCGTATTCTGCGGCCCCATAAAACGAGTGCATCGTTTTATGAAGAATCCGTATCAGACTCTGTACTTTAGACGAATGCCTTTTTTGAAAATTGACGGACCCGTCCTCTTCGGACATTCCGCCAACTTTCAAACAAGGCCTGCTTGGAAAGAGGCGCGGCGCGCCTCTTAACGGAAAGGATGTACGAATGAATATGTTCAAGAAGCTGGCCCGCATTCTCCTGCTCACCGCTGCCGCCGCCGCTCTGCTGACCGCCGGAGCCGGCGCCGCCGAGTCCCGGCAGGCCATTGCCGTGGGCGCCACCACCGGTTCCTCCCTGCGGATGCGGTCCGAACCCTCCACCGACGGCGGCGTGGTCACCATGCTGAACAAGAGCGTGGCCGTGGCGGTGCTGGACGACAGCACCGAGGGCTGGTATGAGATCTCCTACAACGGCAACACCGGATACGTCTCCGCAGACTTCCTGGTGATTGATCAGGACAACATCTTTGAGTCCTATGGCCGGGTCAACGGCGACGGCGTCAACGTGCGCTCCGCCGCCTCCACCGACAGCGACTCCGTGGCCACGGTCAACCGGGGCGACACCGTCACCGTCAGCGCCTTCGAGGACGGCTGGTACGCCGTCACCTGCCAGTACGGCACCGAGGGGTACATCCGCAGCGACTTCCTGGATCTCACCAGCTCCGCCTCCGAGGGCAACAGCAGCATCGTCGGCACGGCCGCCCAGTATCTGGGCACCCGGTATGTCTACGGCGGCGCCTCTCCCAGCGGCTTTGACTGCTCCGGCTTCACCATGTATGTCTACTCCCAGCACGGCTACTCCATCCCCCACAGCGCCACCAGCCAGTGGCAGAGCGGCATGGGCACCCGGATCTACAGCATCAGCGAGCTCCAGCCCGGCGATCTGGTCTTTTTCTGTGATCCCAGCCGCTCCCAGGGCAAGGCCTGCTCTCACGCCGGCATCTACGCCGGCAACGGCCAGATCATCCACTCCTCCTCTTCCCGCAGCAACGGCGTGATCTACAGCGACCTGACCAGCGGCTACTACAATACATATTTTGTAGGCGGCATCCGCATGTGAACTGAATCTGAAAAATCCCCGCTTGCATAGCAAGCGGGGATTTTTTATGGCTCTTTGGCGTCGGAGGCCGCCGGGTGGAAGTGCTGCCACACCGCCTCCGCCGCCGTCCGGGGCACCACGGCGGCCAGGGCCTCCACGTCCGCCTCCCGGATGGCCTTGACGGTGCCAAAGTGCTTGCGCAGGGCCTCCCGCCGCTTGGGGCCCACGCCGGGAATATCGTCCAGGGCGGAGCGGGTGACGCTCCTGCTGTGGCTCTCATGGTGGTAGGTAATGGCAAAGCGGTGGGTCTCCTCCTGGATCTGGCCGATGAGGGAGAACACGGCCTGCTGGGTCACGATGCCGATCTCCCGGCCCTCCGGCGTCACCAGGGCCCGGGTCCGGTGGCGGTCGTCCTTCACCATGCCGAAGATGGGCACCGTGACGCCGAACTCCTCCGCCACGGACCGGGCGGCCTGGGCGTGGGTCTCGCCGCCGTCAATCAGGAAGAGATCCGGCAGGGGCAGAAACTTCTCGTCCCCGTCCGCCGCCCGCTGCAGCCGCCGGCGCAGCACCTCCCGCATGGAGGCGTAGTCGTCGGGGTGGCCCTCCAGCTCCTTGATCCGGAACCGGCGGTAGGCGCTCTTCAGGGGCCGGGTGCCGCTGTAGACCACCATGGAGGCCACAATGTCACTCTTGCCGGTGTTGGAGATGTCGAAGGACTCCATCCGGCCCGGCGGGGCGGGGAGGTCCAGCATCTTCTGAAGCAGCTCCAGGGTATGGGCCACCCGCTCCTGGGCGGTGGTGGCCCGCTCGGCCTCCTCGGCGGCGTTCCGCTGGGCCATGGCCCGCAGCTCCGCCTTCTCCCCCCGCTGGGGGACATGGACCCAGACCTTGTGCCCCGCCCGCTTCGTCAGGACCTCCGAGAGGCTCTCGCACTCCCCGGTGTCCACCGGCAGCAGGATCTCGTGGGGCAAAATGGCCCTGGGGAGGTAGTACTGGGCCGTCAGAGCGGAGAGGATCTCCGTCTCGCTGTCCTCTATGGGGGCGGTAAAGAGCTCCGTCTCCCGGCCCGCGAGGCTGCCGTTCTCCATGTGCAGCACCGCGTAGCAGCACTTGCCGCTGCCCCGGAAGAGGCCCCAGATGTCCGTGTCGGCGCAGAGTCCGGCGATGACCGTCTGCTTCTTCCCCAGGGCCTGGATGGCGTTGATCCGGTCCCGGAGGGCCGCAGCCTGCTCAAAGTGCAGGGCCTCCGCCTCCGCCTCCATCTCGGCGGTCATCTCCCGGAGGAGCTGGCGGCTCTTCCCCTCCAGCATCTGGCAGGCCTGGTGGATGCGGCGGTCATACTCCTCCGCCGTCATCTCTTTGCGGCAAAAACCGTCGCACCGGCCCATGTGGAAGTTCAGGCAGGGCCGCTCCGCCCCGATGTCCCGGGGGAAGGAGCGATTGCAGGTAGGCAGCCGCAGGGCGGAGAGCACGGCGTCCAGCGCCTGGCGGGTCTCAAACCGGCCGCCGAAGGGGCCGAAGTACTTGGCCCCGTCGTTGGCCCACTTGTGAATCATGGCAAACCGGGGATAGGGCCCCTTGGGCAGGCGCACAAAGGGGTAGCCCTTGTCGTCTTTCAGCAGGATGTTGTACCGGGGCATGTGGCGCTTGATGAGGGAGTTCTCCAGCACCAGGGCCTCGAACTCGCTGGAGACGAAGATGGTGTCGAAGTGGTCGATCTGGGAGACCATCTGCCGGGTCTTCGCGGTGTGGGAGGCGCTGTCCTGGAAATACTGGCTCACCCGGTTTTTCAGCTTCTTGGCCTTGCCCACGTAGATCACCTTTCCGGTCTTGTCCATCATCAGATAGACGCCGGGGGCCAGGGGCAGGGCGCCGGCCTTGTCCTTCAATTCCTCGTGTGTCATGGTTCGCCTCCTCTCAGGCTCTCATACTATTTCTTGATAATAAGAGAAAACATCTTTTTATAGTCACCGCAGTTGAAAAGAAGCAAATGCTTCTTTTCAACCCTGGGGCGCATAGGCGCCCCAGGGGCCGTGAAACGGCCTGACGGTGGACT
>JAAWIL010000191.1 GCA_022796315.1 Oscillibacter sp.
CTTGCCATCCGTCAGGATGCCTGCGGATTTTTGCCTTGCAGGGCAAAAAATCCACTCGCCAATCCATACACGTCGAGATTTTAAACAGGCTCTTAAAAATTCGCGTAGATAAACACCGCCGTGCTGGAAAACGACAGCACCGCCCACGTCAGCAGCCCGGCGGACACCAGGACGCCGCCATAGGTGGGCCGGAAGTCCTCCATCCGCTGCACCACGCCCCGCCGCCGCAGCGACACCGCCAGTCCCGCGCCAAAGAGCGCCGCCAGCACCAGTCCCGGCACCCATTGGGACGCCATGGGCAGCAGGGTCCGCAGGGCGGCGGCCTCCGTGTCCAGGGCTCCCGCCGCCAGGGCCGCCAGGGGCAGGCCCCCGCCGCCGGAGACGGCCCGGCGCAGCAGCATCCCCGCCGCCCCCAGGCTGGGGGCCTGGAAGAATACCCAGCACACATTCACAAAGAGGAACGTCATGGCCCACCGGAGGCCTTTTGGCAGCCGCTCCCGGCCCGGCCACAGCCGTTCCAGAATCTGCGCCAGCCCGTGGAGGAGTCCCCAGACCAGAAAGGTCCAGCCGCTCCCGTGCCACAAGCCGCTGATGAGGTAGACCGCCAGAATATTTCCGCAGGCCCGGACCGTCCCCCTCCGGCTTCCGCCCAGGGGGAAGTACACGCACTCCCGCAGGAAGGCGGTCAGCGTCATGTGCCACCGCCTCCAGAACTCCCCCACGCTGAGGGCCCGGTAGGGCCCGTCAAAGTTCACCGGCAGGCGGATGCCCAGCAGCCGGGCGCAGCCGGAGGCGATGTCGCAGTACCCGGAGAAGTCCAGGTACAGCTGGAGGCTGTATCCCAGGATCACCACCCAGGCCGTGGGCGCGGTCATCTCCGCCCCCTGGGCCCAGCCGTTGGCCACCACGGCCCCCAGGGGGTCCGACAGCAGCAGCTTTTTGGCCATGCCCCGGGACAGGGCGTAGAGCCCCGCCCCATAGTCCTCCCCGGCGGGCAGGAGAATCCCCTTCCGCAGCTGGGGGAAGAACGCCTGGGGCTTCCAGATCGGGCCGGAGAGCACCGTGGGGAAGAAGAGGGCGCAGGCAAAAAAACCGGAGCTCTCGTCCGATTCCAGGGAAAAATTGCCGGTGTAGACCTCCTTCAGCAGCCACAGCTGCTGGAAAGTGAAAAAGCTGATCCCCGGCGGCACAAGGGGCAGGACGAACCGCCCTCCCGTCAAAAATCCGGCGTATTTGAACGCCGCCAGCACGGCGATGTGCCACACCGCCGCCAGGGCCAGAACCAGCCGCCGGCCCCCTCTGCCGGACTGGAGATGCCGCGCCGCAAACCAGGTGACGAACATCCCCGCCACCGGCACCACCAGGAGGTTCACACTCCCGGCCCCGGCGCAGGCGAACACATAGAACAGGAAACTGAAGAGCACCAGGAAGAGGGCGTTGGCCGCCGTGTACTCCCCCGCCGTGGTGTTGGAGGGCCAGGGACGCAGGTTGTCCATGCCCCAGAAATACAGGCCGACCACCCGGCAGCAGCCCATCGCCGCCGCCAGGAACGCCAGGAAGCCCAGGGACTGGAAGCTCACGGCTTCTCCTCCGCCGCCAGATGGCCCAGCCGTATGTCAGCGGTGCTGAGCACCTGGGTCAGGCTCTGGTTCTGGCCGGGGTAGGCCGAGGCCAGGGCCTCCGGGGACAGATCCGGGAACTCCGTCCGGCCCCGCAGCGCCCGGGCGTACCGCAGCTCCGCCAGGGCCTGGTCCGCAGCCACGACGCCCCGGCCCTCCGGGGGCAGGGAGAAGTACTTCTCATCCCCCCCGGCGCAGCGGTAGAGGTGCCGGTACAGCTGGTAGACCCCGCTGCCCAGGTACGCCGCCGCCGCGTTGACGGCGGTCTTGTCCCCCAGCTTGCCCAAAAGGCCGAACAGCACCCCAATGGCGCCGGAGAGGAGCTTGCTCTGGAGGGTGGCCAGCACGCTGCCCCGCAGGACGTTCCCCGGCTCCGCCGCGTCCAGCACCTCCTCCGGCGTCAGCATGCTGCCCTCCCGGGACAACGTGCGGCCCAGGATGAAGTCCGCGGAGACGTGGTAGTAGTCGCAGGCCTTCACCACAAAGGGCAGGCCCGGCTCCCGAACGCCGTTTTCATAGTGGCTGAGCAGCGCCTGGGAGATCCCAAGCTCCCCGGCCGCCACCCGCTGAGATACCCCCCGCTCCCGCCGCAGCAGGGACAGAGTCCTTGAAAATTCAGAGGCCATGATCCATTCTCCTTCTCTCTTATGGAAAAATACACACTCAATACTCGCTGTATAGTTTAGCAGAGCAGCCCCGGCTTGTAAATAGGTTCTCCGGAAACTCTGCCGGGTTCCGGCAAAAAAAGACCGCCCTCCGGGGCGGAGCTGCCCCCGGGGACGGTCTCGTTCAAGGATTTTCGCCCGGTTCTCCCTCCGCACCGCCGGGCAGGTTGCGCTCTCCCCACTGTTTCATATAGCGGATCACGTCCACAAAGCTCCTTCCCAGCTCCGACAGCGTGTACTCCACTCTCGGGGGAACCTCCTGATAGTCATGCCGGATCAAAAATCCATCGGCCTCCAATTCCCGGAGCTGTTTCGTCAGGGAGGACTCCGTGATCTCCCCCAGCTGGCGGCGCAGGGCTCCGAACCGGTGAATGTCGCAAAAGGCGATATAGTAGAGGATTTCCAGCTTCCACTTGCCCCCCAGCATTCTCTGAAGCGCGGACATGGTCCTGCAGCGCTGAATTGCCGTTTCTGTCTTTCTCATGTTCAAACCCTCCCGCCGGTATATCATACCGCCGCAGCGCCGCAAAAACAAGGTACTGCAAAAAAGTACCGTACTTTTCTTTTTCCCGCACCGTGATACAATGGCGGAAAAACAAGGAGGTTCCGCGATGCACTACACAGGAACAATCTGGCGGCCGCCCTATGAGGCCTCCTCGCTGCTGCTGGAGGTCACGGCCGGCTGTACCCACCACAAATGCAAATTCTGCACCCTCTATCACGATCTGCCCTTCCGATTCAGAATGTCGCCCCTTACGGATATCGAGCGCGACCTGCAGGAGGTCCAGCTCTGGAGTACGGACCCGATCTCCATGCTGACGGCCCGTCTCCGGGGCCTGCCCAGGCCGGAGGGCCTCCGGCGGGCCTTTTTGACCGGCGCGAACCCGTTTGTGCTGCAGCCCCGGCGGCTCATGGCCATCGCCGGTCTGATCCGGCAGTACCTTCCCTCCATCCGGACGATTGGGTGCTTTGCCCGCGTGACGGATATCACCCGGAAGTCGGACGGGGAGCTGGCCTCCCTGGCGGAGGCGGGATATGACGGCCTGACCATCGGCATCGAGACCGGCGACGACGGGGCCCTGGCCTTCATGAAGAAGGGCTATGCCGCCGCCGACATTGTGGAGCAGTGCCGCCGGCTGGACCGGGCCGGGATTCATTACAGCTTCTTCTACCTGGCGGGCATCTCCGGCGCAGGCCGGGGGGAGGCCGGCGCAAGGGCCACCGCCGCCGTCTGCAACCAGCTCCGCCCGGCGCTCATTGGCGTGAACATGCTGACGGTCTACCCGGACTCGGAGCTCTATCAGGAGATGCGGCGGGGCAGCTGGCAGGAGGAAGGGGAGATGGAAAAGTATCGGGAAATCCGCGCCCTTCTTACCCATCTGGAGATCCCCACCCGATTCGCGGCGCTGGGGGCATCCAACGCGTTCCAGTTCCAAGGGACTCTGCCGGAGGACAAGGCCGCTCTTACCGGGGCCCTGGACAACATCCTTCAGACCATGCGGGAGGAGGACCTGCGCCAATACCGCAGGACGCTTCCCCACCTGTAAGAGCCTGTTTAAAATCTCCCCGCGCATGTCTTGGCGGCGTATTATCCGCCCTGACTGCGTTAAAAATCCTTGCCATCCGTCAGGATGCCTGCGG
>JAAWIL010000192.1 GCA_022796315.1 Oscillibacter sp.
TGATGCCCATCAGCGAGAGCGGCTGGGACTCCGTGCTCCAGGAGGCCAGGGAGGCGGAGATCCCCGTCATTCTGGTGGACCGCATGGTGGACGTGGAGGACGAGACCCTGTACGCCGCCCACATCGGCTCCGACTTTTTGCGGGAGGGGGCCCTGGCCGTGGCCTGGATCGAGGGGGCATTCCCGGAGGCAGAGGACCCCGTGCGCATGATTCACATCCAGGGCACTCTGGGCTCCACCGCCCAGCTGGGCCGCACGGCGGCGCTGGAGGAGGCCGTGGAGACCCACGAAAACTGGGAGCTGCTGGCCCAGCTGGACGGGGACTTCACCCAGGCAAAGACCTATGAGGTCCTGACGGAATACCTCGCATCCCACCCGCAAGGGGGGGAGATCGACGTGGTCTACTGCGAGAACGACAACATTGCCTTCGGCGCCCTCCAGGCCCTGGAGGAGCAGGGCTTCCCCTGCGGGCCCGACGGCGTGCGCATCATCACCTTCGACGCCACCCGGGGGGCCCTGGCGGAGTGCCTCAACGGGAGAATTGCCTTGGCGGTGGAGTGCAACCCCCTGCTGGGGCCGCTGGTGGAGACGGTGATCCGGGACATGGAGGCGGGCCGGACGCCCCCAAAGCACTCCTATGTGGAGGAACAGACCTTCACCTCGGAGAACCTGACGGCGGCGCTGATGGAAAGCCGGGAATATTGAACAAGACCGGGAATGGATCTTCTCATCCATTCCCGGTCTTTTGTTATCCGCTGCTGCGCGCCACCAGCTCCCACTCCAGGGACTTCGAGCGGGCGGACTCCCTCCGCAGGAGGCTGATCATCTGCTCCGCCGCCACCCAGCCCATGCGGCTGCGGTGGCTGAGGGACGTAATGGGGACGGGGCCCAGCTGGCTCAGGTAGCTGTTGTCAAAGCTGACCACCGCCACCTCCTCCGGCACCCGGCGGCCCGCCTCCAGCAGAGTCTGGATGAGGTGATAGGCAATCTCGTCGTTGTAGCAGATCACCGCCGTGGCGCTCTCCAGCCGCTTCTGTAAGAAGTCGGTCAGCAAGCGCCGGTCCTTTCCCTCCAGAAGACGGCGGCGGTCCTCCGTGTCATACCAGGCAAAGCGGCTGTCACGGATGGCCAGCCCCGCGTCCCGGAGGGCGGAGACCGCCCCGTGGTAGCGCTGGGGCCCCTGGATGTCGTCGCCCTTGAAGATCCCGGCAATCTCCCGGTGCCCCTTGTCCGTCAAATAGCGGGCGAGCTGGTAGCCGCCGCCGTAATTGTCATCCGCCACGCAGGGCACCTGGTTCAGTCCGGCGTATGCGCCATGGAGGAAGACAATGGGGGTGTCCGTCTGGAGAAGGCGCTGGTAGAGGTCGGTGTTGGGCGAGGGCAGGGCGGTCTTGGAGCCCTCCACCAGAAGGCCGCTTACCGGCTCCTCCAGCAGGCGAAGCAGGATTTCCCGCTCCGTGCTGACCTGGTTCTCCGTGGCGTAAACGGCGGTGGAGTAGCCCTGGCGGGAGAATACATCGGAGGCGTCATGAAGAATGGCGGGGAAGATGTAATCATCCAGGAAGGAGGTCACCACGGCGATCTGCCGGGGCGCCTCCCCGGGGAGAAGGCCGGTGGCATAGGACCCGCTGCCCTGCCGCCGCTGGATCAGCCCTTCCTCCTCCAGGAGCGCCAGGGCGTGGCGGACGGTCTGACGGCTCAGGTGGTACTCCCGGCTGAGC
This sequence comes from Oscillibacter sp., assembly GCA_022796315.1. GTDB lineage: Bacteria > Bacillota > Clostridia > Oscillospirales > Oscillospiraceae > Oscillibacter. The sequence goes on from JAAWIL010000192.1 coordinate 1,721, forward strand.
GCCTGCTCGGTGGAGAGCTTGTAGCCCGCCTGCCCGCTGTTCCGGATCAGCTCCTCCCGGAGCCGCTCTGCCAGAAGCTGGTATTTTGTCGCCATGTCCGCGCCTCCTTCCGTCGTGAATTTGTTTCATTATACCAAGCGGCAATGGTAATTTGACTAAAATAAAGGTTGATAGATCTTTGAACTTTGTCGGTTCTATCAAAAGAAAACACAAATCCCCTCCGCCCCGGCTGGGAGAATCCGGTGCGCCAGGCGTAATTTTTCACCATTTCGCATAAGAAAATCAACTGAATTTTGGGGATTGGGCAATCTGCCGGAACAAAAAAATTGCCCCGCTCTTTTTGGGATCGGAAGAAAACAAACAAATAAAACATACAAATCATAAAATTTTTAACTTAAACAGGGATTGCTCCTTATCTGGCAGGAGAATTTGTACCATGATACGGTATTATGACCAAAAGTTGTCCTATTTGCTCATACAAAAATGGTGAGATTGACCAAAAATGTATTGACTTTGCAAGGGGAATCGTTTTTAATGCAGCTATGGAAGCCGGGGGAGCCCGGCAAATCCGAAAATCTGAAAGTGAGGAATTGGTCATGAAAAAAGTCTTTTGTCTCCTGTTGACCCTGTGCATGGTTCTGACGCTGGCCGCCTGCGGCGGCGGAGACAGCGATCCCGCCCCCGCCGATGACGGCGGCGACGGCGCCGATGTCCAGGAGCCCGCCGGGGACTCCGGCAAGCTGATTACGGTCGGCGTCATCAACAACGACCCCAACGAGTCCGGCTACCGCACCGCCAACGACGCGGCCATGCGGGCCACCTTTACCGAGGAGAACGGCTATCAGGCCACCTTCTACAACAACAACGACGCGGCCCAGCAGATCGCCACCGCCCAGCAGATGGTCCAGGACGAGGTGGACTTCCTGCTGATCTCCCCCGCCTCCACCACCGGCTGGGACACCGTCCTCCAGGACGCCCAGGCCGCCGGGACCCAGATCATCCTCTTTGACCGGATGCTGGAAGCCGACGAGAGCATGTACGTAGCCGCCGTTGTCTCCGACATGCCCGCCGAGGGCAAGACCGCTGTGGACTGGCTGGCCACCCAGAATCTGGACGAGTACAACATCATCCACATCCAGGGCCACATGGGCTCCGACGCCCAGCTGGGCCGCACCGGCGCGCTGGACGAGAAGGTTGCCGCCGAGGCCAACTGGAACTATGTGGCCCAGCAGACCGCCGACTGGGACGAGGCCACCGCCCGCACCATCGTCCAGTCCGTCATTGACAGAGGCGAGTCCTTCAACGTGATCTACGCCGAGAACAACGGCATGGCCCGTGGCGCTGTGGCCGCTCTGGACGCTGCCGGCATCACCCACGGCAAGGACGGCGAGGTCATTGTTATGGGCTTCGACAGCGACACCTGGGCCATGGAGGCCGTCCTTGAGGGCAGCTGGAACTACATGGGCCTGTGCAACCCCCTCCAGGCTGAGACCGTGGACGGCATCATCAAGGACCTGGTGGCCGGCACCCAGCCCGCCCAGAAGATCATCTACACCCCTGAGCAGGGCTTTGACGCTGCCACCATCACCCAGACTGACGTGGACACTTACGGCACCTGATTGATATACATCTAAAATAATATATCACGTGATCCGGCACGCGGCGCGGCATGTCAGCCGCGCCGCGTGTTTCAAAATTGGAAAGAATGGAGGCGTATCCCTATGCAGAAAGGCGCGGTATTGGAGATGCGGGGCATTTGCAAGTATTTCCCCGGTGTACGCGCCCTTCAGGATGTGGACTTCACCCTGCGCAGGGGCGAGATCCACGCCCTGATGGGAGAGAACGGCGCCGGAAAATCCACGCTGATTAAGGTGCTGACCGGTGTGTATCCCAAGGATGGGGGAACGGTTCACATCGAGGGTGTGGACGGCCCCGCCGTGATCCGCTCGCCCCAGGACGCGCAGAACGCGGGCATCAGCACGGTGTACCAGGAGATCACCCTGTGCCCCAACCTGAGCGTGGCGGAGAATATGTACATCGGCCGCACGAAGGGGGCGGTCACCAACTGGAGAACGATGAACAGCGGCGCGGGGAAGATTCTGAAGTCCCTGGGCATCCCCGCCAGCCCCAGGCAGCAGCTGGGCTCCTGCTCCATCGCCGTGCAGCAGATGGTGGCCATCGCCCGGGCGGTGGATATGGAGTGCA
>JAAWIL010000193.1 GCA_022796315.1 Oscillibacter sp.
GCAGGCATCCTGACGGATGGCAAGGATTTTTAACGCAGTCAGGGCGGAAAATACGCCGCCAAGACATGCGCGGGGAGATTTTAAACAGGCTCTAAAATGACAGAATGGGCGGCCGCTCTATAAATGGTACTTTGTTTTTCTGGCTTCAGCACATCAACTCTTTCGCTTTTTGGCTTTCGGGAGGGGCGGCTGCAATTGCCGGTGTCCGGCCCTGTCCGCACGAAACGCAAAAGAGCCCAAATCCGTTCTATCCGGTAAATTGAACGGTTTCCCGGCGGCGCAGAGCCCTTCACGATGCGCAGGATCGTGAAGGGCACGTGTTCTGTCTCGGGCCGTCGGGACTCTGCATACCGTCAGACCGCTTGAAAGTCGGGAATCCGATTTTCCAGGCGGGCAGCGCCTGCGGCACATAAACCGCGCCGGGTTTTGCCAGTCCACCGTCAAGCCGTGAAACGAAGCCATTGCTTCTTTTCAGCTGCGGCGGCGATAACCTCCAAGCCGATGGGAGCGCGGCGCGGAAAAACGCCCGCCCCGGCGCGGAGATTGCCAGAGCCGCCTGATTTCAGAACCTGTATTCATAATCGGGGGATGCCGGATGGACGGGGATTTTTCTCGTCAGACAAGGAGAGTTTCCGCAGCAATCCTGACGGATTGCAGGGAACAGCGACGCAGTATGGCGGGAAAAAGACCCCCAAACGGCGTTCATCGGTTGTGAATACAGGTTCTCACTCATCCCTCACCGCAGCCCCGCTCCGGGCGGCGGCTTTTTTTCGCCCCTCGACACATTCCCCCCGACTTCTCTCCCCACCATATATAGAATATAGAATACATTCACTACACAAAGGAGGCGGTTTTCTATGGAGCCCACCCAGGAGCGGCACATTCTGCGGCTGTCCGTGGCGGACATCCGCCCCAACCCCGCCCAGCCCCGCCGCTTCTTCGATGAGGCCGCCCTGCGGGAGCTGGCGGAGTCCATCCGCCGCCACGGCATCCTCCAGCCCCTGACCGTCCGCCGTGCCGAGGGGGGCTGGGAGCTGGTGGCCGGGGAGCGGCGCCTCCGGGCGGCCCGCATGGCGGGCCTGGAGACGGTGCCCTGCATCCGCCGGGACGCCGGGGACAGCGACGCCGCCCTGCTGGCCCTGGTGGAGAACCTCCAGCGCCAGGACCTGCACTACTTTGAGGAGGCCGCCGCCATCGCCGCCTACCTTCGGGAGTCCGGCGTCACCCAGGAGGAGGCCGCCGCCCGGCTGGGCCGGTCCCCCTCGGCCCTGGCCAACAAACTGCGGCTTCTGCGGCTGTCCCCCGCCTGCCGCCGCTACCTGGCCCAGCAGGGCCTCACGGAGCGCCACGCCCGGTGCCTCCTGCGCCTGGAGACGGAGGAGGACCGCATGGCCGCCGCCAAAACCATGGCCCAGCGGCACCTCAACGTGGCCCAGGCGGAACAGGAGGTAGAGCGCCGCCTCGCCGCCATCCAGTCCTCCCCACGCCGCCGGACCTTCATCATGAAGGACGTGCGGCTGTTCTTCAACAGCCTGGACCGCCAGCTGCGGATCGTCCGCAGCGCCGGCCTGGACGCCGACTGCCAGCGCCAGGAGACCGAGGACGCCTATCTCCTGACCATCCGGATTCCCAAACGGCCCTCGTAGCCCCTCCGGCGCATCGCCCCCAGTGCGCCGGAAGTTTGTTCATAATTTGTTCATGTTGTTACGGGATTGTAATCTCTTTTTTCTGAAAGCTGTGCTAGAATAAGAACGGTTGATTTTTTCGGCCACATTCCAGCGGAGCGCGGAGCGCCGCCCCTCAGCGCGGGGGGTGCTTTCGTGTTTCCCAACAACATCAGGAGGGCTTCATGGAACAGATCAACGAAGCCATGGCGCCAAGAGAGGGCGGCGCCCGTTTGAAGAAAAAGAAGGGCGGTCACGGGGCGCTGATCGCCCTGGGCGTGACTGCGGCGGTCCTGGCGGGGTCCTACCTGGGACTCTGCGCCTACGCGGACCGCAGTGCGGCCATTTGGAAGGGGACCCAGGTGCTGGGGCAGGACATCGGCGGGCTGACGGCGGAGGACGCCGCCGCCCAGGTGGAACGAGCCCTGCCGGGTCTGGAGGTGGGCTTCTACCTCTATGACGGCAGCCTGGAGGACATCCCCGCGCGGGGCGAGGTCCCCGACGGCACCGTACCCCTGAGGGATCTTCAGGCGGAGATTGACGTGCCCGCCCTGGTGGAGGACGCGGATCACACGGTCCGCTCCGGGTCCTTCCTCACCGCCGGCTGGCGGTATCTCACCCACAAGAGCACCCAGTACGGCGGGGGAGCGGAGGACATCCGCACGGACAGCGCCGTCCTCTCCGCCCTGTCGGAGGAGCTGGCGGAGACGCTCTCCACCCCTGTGCAGAACACGGAATACACCCTGGAGGACAGCGCCCTGCGCGTCACCCTGGCCAAGGACGGCCGGGCCGTGGAGGCCGGGGCCCTGCGGGAGCGCCTGGAGAAGAAGGCGTGGAGCTGTGACCTCAGCATGGACGTCCCCTACAGCGTGGTCACCGGCCAGACCATGACGGCCCAGGAGATCCACGACAGCGTCTACGGCGAGATGAAGAACGCCGGGTACGACCAGGCCACTCAGTCCATCGTCCCCGAGGTGCTGGGGGCGGACTTCGACGTGCCCGCCGCCCAGACGGCCATGGACGCCGGCGCCCCCGGCGAGACGGTCTCCGTCCCCGCCCAGATCCAGGAGCCTGCCGTCACCGCCAAGGACCTGGAGACCCTCCTCTTCCGGGACGTGCTGGGAGAGGCCCGGACCCACGTCTCCGGCACCGCCGCCCGGCGGTCCAACGTGCAGCTGGCCTCCGCCGCCTTCAACGGCACGGTGCTCAACACCGGCGAGGTGTTCTCCTACAACGGCACCGTGGGCCAGCGGACGGTGGCCAAGGGCTACAAGGCCGCCCCGGCCTATGTGCAGGGCGAGACGGTGGACGAGATCGGCGGCGGCGTCTGCCAGCCCTCCTCCACGCTGTACTTAGCCTGCCTGCGCTCCAACCTGGAGATTACGGAGCGCTATCCCCACCGGTATGTCCCCGCCTATATTCCCAAGGGCATGGACGCCACCGTCTCCTGGGGCGGACCGGACTACAAGTTTACCAACAACACGAGCTACCCCATCAAGATTGTAACGGAGTACAAAAACAGCTACCTCACCATTCAGATCCTGGGCACCAACCTGGACGGCTCCTACGCCACGGTGACCTTTGAGCAGCTCTCCGCCACGCCCTTCCAGGTGGTCTACGAGGACGACGCCACCCTGCCTGCCGGACAGGAGAAGGTGAAGACCACTCCCTACACCGGCTACCGGGTGAAGACCTACCGCCACATCTACGCCGCCGACGGCACCCTCCTCTCCAGCGCCTACGAGGCCACCAGCGACTACAAGGTCCGCAACAAGGTGATCCTCCGGGGCCCCGCCGCGGAGACAGCGCCGCCGGACATCCCGGCCCAGGGTCCCGGCTCCATCGTGGTGCCCCAGGAGCCCCCGGCCGTGATTCCCCAGGAGCCCCCAGCGGAGGTCCCGGACCCGGTTCAGCCGGACGCCCCGGTGTTTGACCCCGTCACGCCGCCCATTGTGGTCCCGGACCTGGTGGGCTGAGCCCTGCGGAAGGCAGAGCAGCCCGGCTGAAATGAGGCGGATGGGCGGGCTGAAGGACGACATTCCCGCAGAAAAATCGGCGGGTGTGCCGGCGGAACTGTCCGAAATAAGCGGCCATTGTGATGGTGAAGTTCTGCTGAATTGTTGCGCGCGCTATACCCTCGTTTAACCGCCATATAGTCAAAACACTTGAAAATCGGTATCCGATTTTCAAGGCGGGCGAGGCCGCCGGCACATCCATGTGCCGTGTTTTGTCTATGAAGTCCA
>JAAWIL010000272.1 GCA_022796315.1 Oscillibacter sp.
GAAGTCCACCGTCAGGCCGTTTCACGGCCCCTGGGGCGCCTATGCGCCCCAGGGTTGAAAAGAAGCATTTGCTTCTTTTCAACTGCGGTGACTATAATAACGGCCCCGGCAGTGGTAGGAACCGCTGCCGGGGCCTGACTCGCGTCAGCGATGGGATCTGCTCACTTGCCGCCGGTGGAGGCGATGCCCTCGATAAACTGGCGCTGGAAGATCAGGTACAGGATCACCATGGGCAGCATAGCCAGCAGAGAACCGGCCATCAGCACCGGGAAGTTGGTGGTGAACTGGCCCCGCAGCGTGGCCAGGCCGGAGGAAAGGGTCATCATGTTCAGGTCGGAGTTGACAACCAGGGGCCACATCAGGTCGCTGTACGCGAACACAGCGGTGAAGATGGTCAGGGCGGCCACGGAGGTGCCCGTCAGGGGGAACATCACCTTGTAGAAGGTCTGCCACTGGGTGCAGCCGTCCAGATAGGCCGCCTCACCGATCTCCTTGGGGATGCCCAGGTAGGTCTGCCGCAGGAAGAACACGCCGAAGGCGCTGACGATGCCGGGGAAGACCAGGGCGAAGATGGTGTTGGCCAGGCCCATCTTGGCCAACATCTGGTACTGGGGGATGATGAAGATCTGGCTGGGCAGGGACATCTGCACCAGCACGATGCCGAAGAGCAGCTTCTTGCCCCGGAAATTCAGCTGGGCGAAGGCGTAGCCCGCCATGGAGCTGAAGGCCACGGCGCAGATCACCCGGAAGAAGATCATCAATCCGGTATTGAGGTACAGCTTCAGGAAGGGCAGGCTCTTCATGGCGTCGCCGAAGTTGCCGGTCACCAGCTCCCTGGGGAAGATGGTGGGCGGGACCTCCACGCTCTCGGGAACGGTCTTCAGACTGGTGAGGATCATCCAGATAAAGGGGAAGATCATGATGACCGCGCCGATGATCAGGGCGGTGTAGGTGAGAACGGCCGTCCGCTTCTGGGAGGTCTCTAAAGAACGATGTTTCATCTTGTTTCCTCCTTACACGTCGTAATTGACCCACTTCTGCTGGCCGTAGAACTGAATGACGGTAATCAGCCCGATGAGCAGGACGGTCCAGATGACGATGGCGGAGCCGGTGCCGCGGCTGCCGGCGATGAAGGACTCCCGGTAGAAGAGGTACATCAGGCTCTGGACGCTGGTGACCGCCGGGTTGGTCTCTTCTACCATCATGTAGATCAGGTCATAGACCTTCACGGCGCTCATCAGGCGCATGATCATCACCACGAACAGGGTCGGCGAGACCATGGGCAGGGTGATGGTGAAGAACTGCTTCACCTTGCCGGCGCCGTCAATGCTGTTGGCCTCGTAGAGGGTCTTGGGGATGGTCTGAAGGCCCGCCAGGAGAAGCACGGCGTCATAGCCGATGTTGCTCCAGATGGCCACGATGGCGCAGGAGATCATCACCATTCTGGGGTCGGTAATCCAACCCACGTTGGTGCCCAGCACCTGGTTCAGGATGCCGTACTCGCCGTTGAAGATCCAGCGCCACACCATGGTGACGGCGGCGGGGGCGCAGACCATGGGCAGGAAGAAGATGGTGCGGAAGCCCCCCTTGAACTTGACCTTGGCGTTCAGCAGCATGGCCACCAGCAGGGACAGAAACAGGCCCACGGGTACCGTCAGAATACAAAACAGGATGGTGTTCCAGGTGGCCCTCCAGAACTCGGGGGTCTGGAAGATCTCGATGTAGTTGGCCAGGCCGATGAACTTGTAGTGGCCAAAGCCCAGATGCTCGCAGAAGCTGGTGTAGATGGTCTGAACAAAGGGCCACAGATTCAGGATGGCCAGGCCCAGGATGGTGGGGGCCACCATGATCCAGCCCCAGTTCTCCTCCCGCCGGGCGGCGGCAGACAGTTTATTCTTCACCAAAAGCCCTCCTCTCAGTCTCCCGCCAGCTTCTTGGCGGTCTCGGTGTCCACAATCCTCTGCATGTTGGCCAGGGCGCTGTCCAGGCTCTGCTGGCCGTTGTAGACCTTGTTCAGCTCGTCCAGCACCGGGCTCTTCCACTTGGGCTTGGCAGCGTTGTTCACGTTCTGCACGCCGTACTCGAATTGGTCCATAATCATTTCTACATTGATGTCATAACCAGCCTCTGCAAAGGCGTCGAAGTAGGGCTGCTCGGTGCCGTTATAGGCGGAGATGGCCGCGCCGTAGGAGCTGGCCAGCAGCTGGGCCTCCTCGGTGCCAAAGAACTTGAGGACGTCCAGGGCGATGTCCTTCGTCTTGCCGTGGGCGGCGGTGGCGTAGCACAGGCCGTTGGAGATGGTGGCCCGGCCGTCGCCGCTGACGGGGTCGGGACACTTGGGCATGGGGGCGATGTCCCACTTGCCGTCCATGTTGGGGAAGTTGACGCACTTGTTCATCAGCTCCCAGTTGCCCTCGACATACATGGAGCCGATGCCGGAGAAGAAGGCGGTGCCCGGGGCGGTCTCGGCGAAGTAGGCCTGGTCGGGGCACCAGTCGTTCTGCTGAAGGCCCACGTAGAACTCCATGCCCTTCCTGGTGCCGGGCTGGTCAAAGCCGGCCTTGGTCTTATCCTCGGTGAGGATGCAGCCGCCAGCCTGGTAGACAAAGCTCCAGTAGCCCATCTGATCGTCGTTGTAGGCCATGTAGCCGTAGTTGCCCGTCTTGTCATAGATGGTCTGCGAGGCGCTGGTCAGGTCGTCCCAGGTCCAGTCCTCGTCCGGGTAGGCCACCCCGGCGGCGTCAAACATCTCCTTGTTGTAGACCAGGAAGATGTTGTCCTTGTCCTTGGGCACGCCGTACATCCGGCCGTCGCTGCCCTGGGCGTTGCCAATGGAGATCTCGGAGAAATGGTTTTGGTAGTAGCCGGGTTCTACATCGTCGTAGAGTTCCGTCACATCGGCCAGCATCCCAAAGTCGGAGTAGTACAAAATCTGGTTGGTGTGCATCCAGAAGATGTCCGGCATGGTGTTGGACTCGGCGGCGGCCTCCAGCTTGGTCCAGTACTCGCTCCAGCTGGTGACCTGGACCTCAATGACCACATCGGGGTTCTGGGCGGTGTAGGCGTCGCAGACGGCCTGCATACTCTCCCGCTGGGCCACGTCCCAGATCTGGAACTTGAGGTGTGTCTTGCCATCTGACGCGCCGCATCCGGTCAGGGCCAGCAGCGCTGCCACGGCCAGAGCCGCGGCGGTCACGCGGGGAATTTTTTTCATAACTCCACTCCTCTGCCACATTTCTCATGTGCCGCTCCCCTCTGTCCGGCGGCACCGTTTCAGGAAGCACTGAAGCGCTTCCTGAAAAAAATATAATCGCAAACCCCGCTTTGTGTAAATGGATCAAACACCCCAAAACATACCAAAACGTTGCATTACCCACGATCTGTGCAAGTCGAGTGACATTCTGGTATATTTCAATCAATTTCGTCGATCTTGACGGGAGAATCCCCCTTTCTTTTGTGCAAATCATCAAATATCCTTCCTGATTTTTCCATAACGGAAAACAGAAACTCTATGAGCCCGCAAAATATGGCCTGATGTGTGGTCCTCGGGCCGCCCGGGCGCGGAGACCGGGCAGACGCCGGACAGGCGGACGGAGAGCTTCTCCGTCCGCCTGTTTTTGAGTTCGATCTCAGAACCTGTATTCATAATCGGGGGATACCGGATGGACGAGGATTTTTCTCGTCAGACAAGGAGAGTTTCCGCAGCAATCCTGACGGATTGCAGGGAACAGCGGCGCAGTATGGCGGGAAAAAGCCCCCCAGACGGCGTTCATCGGTTGGGAATACAGGTTCTAAGAGCCTGTTTAATATCTCGACGTGTATGGATTGGCGAGTGGATTTTTTGCCCTGCAAGACAAAAATCCGCAGGCATCCTGACGGATGGCAAGGATTTT
>JAAWIL010000194.1 GCA_022796315.1 Oscillibacter sp.
TGAAGTCCACCGTCAGGCCGTTTCACGGCCCCTGGGGCGCCTATGCGCCCCAGGGTTGAAAAGAAGCATTTGCTTCTTTTCAACTGCGGTGACTATACAGGACGGCCCCGGCCTTGCGGAGCGCGGTCTTTGCGGTTCTCCGGCGATGGGTTCCTGCATCCGCCGGCTTCTAATTCACATACCAGGGCTTTTCCTCCGGCTCGCTCTCTATGGGCTCCTCCAGCTCCAGCACGACCTCCAGCTCCTGGCCGTCCCGCCACAGCGTCAGGGTGATCCGGTCGCCCAGATAGCTCCGGCGGCGGATGCGCAGCAGGTCCTGGTTGGCCTGAAGGGGCTGGCCGTTGGCCCGGAGGATGCAGTCCCCCGCCTGGACGCCGGCACGGCCCGCAGCGGAGCCCGGCGTGACCTCCAGCACCGCGAGGCCAACAGGGTCCTCCTGGGCCTGCACGGTGACGCCCAGCACCGGCTCCGGCTGGAGCTCGCCCCAGCGCAGCAGGTCGTTGACGATCCGCTCCATGGAGGCGGAGGGAATCGCGAAGCCCAGGCCCTCGATATTGGAGAAGCGGGAGGTCATCTTGATGACGTTGATGCCCACCACCTGGCCGTACTGGTTGATGAGGGGGCCGCCGGAGTTGCCGGAGTTCAGGGCGGCGTTGGTCTGGATCAGCGTCATGGTCCGGTTGTCTACCCACACGTCCCGGTCGATGGCGGAGACGATGCCGTCGGTCAGGGTGCCCCGCAGCTCCACGCCCAGGGGGTTGCCGATGGCGTAGACCCGGTCGCCCACGGTCAGCAGGTCGGAGTCTCCGAACTCCGCAGCGGGCAGGTCCGTGCCGTCGATCTTCAAAAGGGCCAGGTCGTTGGCGGCGTCTCCGGCCACGTACAGGGCGTCGTAGCTCTCTCCGGTGTCCAAGACGACCTGGCAGTCCATTCCGCCCTCCAGCACGTGGTAATTGGTCACCACGTAGCCGTCCGACGTGAAGATGACGCCGGTGCCGATGGAGGTCCCGTCGCTGAGCCCGGCCAGCACCAGCACCACCGCCGGGTTCACCCTGCGGTAGATCTCCTGGGGCGTCAGGGATTCCCCGTGCTCCAGGCCCACGGCCAGGGACCCGCCCAGCCCCGTGGGGAAGACGGGGATGGTGATGTCCATCCCGGTCTGGTCCTCCTCATGCGCCTCGTAGAAGGGCGGGATGGGGAGCAGGGCCTCCCGCTCCTCCCGGTCCTCCAGGAAGAAGGAGAGGGCCGCCAGTCCGGTCACCGCCGTCAGGCATACCAGGAACCGCCAGAGCCCCCGGCGCTTCTTCCGCCGCTTCTCCCGGGCGGTCTCCTGGCGGGGCGGCGGCAGGGGGCGGAAGACCAGGGCGGCCTTGACCGTTCCCCGCTCCGGCAGCGGGCGGCGGTAGGTCAGCACCCGCTCCAGGGGCTGGGACTGGGCCTGGGACCGGGGCTGGCGGTAGATCTCCACGATCTCGCAGGTGCGCTCGTCTAGTTGATCCATGGTTTCACTCCATTTGCAGGGAGAAGGAGAACGTGGTCACTCCCTCTTCGCTGGTCACGTTGATCTGTTCGCGGTGCTGGTCCAAGATGGTTTTGACGATGTAGAGCCCCAGGCCCACGCCGTCCTTGTCCTCGCTGCGGGATTTGTCGCTCTTGTGGAACCGCTCGAAGAGCAGCGGCAGCTCCTCCGCGGGGATGGTCTCCCCCAGATTCCGCACGGTGACCCGGGCCTTGCCGTCCCCGGGCTCCAGGCCCAGGTACAGCGTGGAGCCCTCCCGGGCGAATTTGGCGGCGTTTTCCAGCAGGTTGTAGATGACCTGGGTAATCATGTCGTTGTCCCCCGCCACCAGGATGGGCTCCTCCGGGATCACCGCCTCCACGTCCAGCCTGCGGTCGGTAATCTTCTGCTCCATGGAGATCAGCACCCGGCGCATGCTCTCGCACAGGTCGAAGTGGCTGCCGCCCCGCAGGGGGTCCATGGCCTGGAGCTGGCTCACGTCCAGCATCCGCCGGACCATGCGGCTCAGCCGCCGGCTCTCCTCGGCGATGATCTGGAGGTATCTGCGCTCGTTCTCCGGAGGGATGGTCCCGTCCAGGATGCCGTCGGTATAGCCGGCAATGGTGGTCATGGGGGTTTTCAGCTCGTGGGAGATGTTGGCGATGAACTCCCGCCGCTGCCGCTCCGTCTGCTGGAGACTCTCGGCCATGTTGTTGAAGGAGGTCATCAGCTCGCCGATCTCGTCGGCGCGGCCGTCGTCATTCATGCGGATGTCAAAGTCCCCCTCGGCAAAGCGCCGGGTGGCCTGGGCCATCTCCCGGATGGGCTGGATCTGCCGCATGGTGGTGACGGAGGAGGCCATGAAGGAGATCATCAGCACCACGAAGGCGGTCATGAAGAACAGTCCGATGAACCCCTCCCACATGGCGTCCAGGGAGGCGGTGGTGGACACGGCAAAGACCTCGCCCACGATCTCCTGGCTGATGGGGTTCACGGCGGAGACCCCCACCACAAAGCGCTGCTTGCTGTAGAGCCCCTCCAGGTCGGAGCGCCGGGTGGAGGCGCCCTCGGCCATGATCTCCGCCGTCATGTCCGCCGGCATGGTTAGCACCCGGCCGTCCAGCTGCTCGTCGGTGGACAGCAGCACGTGGCCCTCCGTGTCGCAGATCATGAACTGCATATCCGACACCACCGCCGCGAAGGAGGCCAGCCGCTGAAAATCGGGGTCGCTGCGCAGTTCCTCTATGGAGAGGTAGCGGCCGCTCTCCAGGTAGCTGACGGACAGCTGGCTCATCACCTGGGCCCGGCCGGCGATCTCCTCGCTGCGCTGGCTGCGGGCGTAGTTGTAACTCAGGGTAAAAAAGGAGGCTCCCAGCAGGAAGAGCGTCAGGGATACCATGCCGGTGGTCACGAACATCTGCCGCCAGTAGAGCCCCTGGAACTGGCGTCTCAGCCGGCTCATCCGCGCTCCGCCTTGCCGCCGGTGGTCTCAAACTTATAGCCCACGCCCCACACGGTTTTCAGGGCCCACTGGTCGGAGACGTTTTCAATCTTCTCCCGCAGGCGCTTGATGTGTACGTCCACGGTGCGGCTGTCCCCGAAGTAGTCAAAGCCCCACACCTCGTCCAGCAGCTGGTTGCGGGTGTAGACCCGGTTGGGGGTGGCCGCCAGATGGTAGAGGAGCTCCAGCTCCTTGGGGGGCGTGTCGATCTTCTTCCCGTCCACCACCAGCTCGTAGGAGTCCAGATCGATGGAGAGGCGGTCGAAGGTCAGGCGCTTGCTGGTGTCGTTGGGAATCTCCGTCCGCCGCAGAACGGCGTTGATTCGGGCGATGAGCTCCTTCATCTCAAAGGGCTTGACGATGTAGTCATCCGCGCCCATCTCCAGGCCCTGGATGCGGTCGAAGACCTCGCTTTTGGCAGTGAGCATGATGATGGGCACCTTGCTGGTCTCCCGAATCCGGGCGGTGACGGTCCAGCCGTCCACCACCGGCAGCATGATGTCCAGCAGGATCAGGTCCGGCGTCTCCTTCTGAAACTCCTCAATGGCCCTGCCGCCGTCTCCGGCGATCCGGACATCGAAGCCCTCCTTCACCAGGTACATCTGAATCAGGTCGGAGATGTTGCGGTCGTCCTCCACCACCAGAATTTTACGCCCCATGACGTTCCCTCCCAGTATACAAATTTCTGTCTGCCTTAGAGCCTGTTTAAAATCTCCCCGCGCATGTCTTGGCGGCGTATTATCCGCCCTGACTGCGTTAAAAATCCTTGCCATCCGTCAGGATGCCTGCG
>JAAWIL010000195.1 GCA_022796315.1 Oscillibacter sp.
CGTGTCCTGCAGGACACGGGGGGATTTTCACGGGTTTTCCGTCTCTTCCGGCTTCTCGCTTGCGCCGTCCGGCTTCGGCGCCTTGGGGGTATACCGGCCGTACATCCGGGCGGTCTCGGCCATCCGGGACGCCAGGTCCTCCGTCAGCTGTCCCGGCAGCAAGCGCCACTGCCAGTTTCCGCCCAGCTTGCCGGGCGTGTTCATCCGGGCCTCGGCGCCCAGTCCCAGATAATCCTGCATCTGGGCCACAAACAGCTCCGCCACCGAGCTCTGCCCGCCCCGGATCATGCCCCAGTGGAACCCCTCCTGGTCATTGAGGCCCAGGTAGCGCACCGCCAGGGCCACGTCCTCCGGGTCCGCCTCCTCCTTCCAGGCTATGATGGGGGTGTTGTCATGGGTACCCACATAGCAGACGCAGTTGAGGGGGTAGGTATGGGGCAGGTAGTCGCTGGGCTCCCGGGAGTCAAAGGCGAACTCCAGCACCTTCATGCCGGGGAACTCGGAGTCCTTCAGCAGCTGCCGGACCTCCGGCGTCAGGAAGCCCAGGTCCTCCGCGATGAAGAGGATGTCCGGGAACCAGTTTTTCAGCACCCGCACCAGGTCCATGCCGGGGCCCTGGACCCAGTGTCCATTCCGGGCGGTCTCCTCTCCGGCAGGCACCGCCCAGTAGCTCTCCAGACCCCGGAAGTGGTCGATCCGCAAAATATCGTACAGCTTGGCGGCGCCGTCAATCCGGCGAATCCACCAGCCGTATCCGTCGGCCCGGAGGGCGTCCCAATCGTAGAGCGGGTTTCCCCACAGCTGGCCGTCGGCGCTGAAGTAGTCCGGCGGCACCCCGGAGACCTCCTTGGGCCGGTTCTGCTCATCCAGCTGGAAGCTCTGCGGCTCCGCCCAGACGTCTGCGGAGTCCATAGCCACATAGATGGGCAGATCTCCGATAATGCCAATGCCCTTTTCGTGGGCGTAGGCCCGCAGCTTCTCCCACTGGAGGAAGAAGAGGTACTGAATATAGAGGAACAGCCGCACATCCTCCGACAGCTCCCGGCGGTAGCGCTCCACCGCCTCCGGCCGGTGCAGGCGGATGTCCTCATCCTCCCACTCCGTCCAGGCCCGCATCCCAAAGTGGCGCTTCAGCGCCATGAACAGGGCGTAATCCGGAAGCCAGCCGGCATTCTTCTCTGTAAAGGTCTTTACCTTCTCGGCGTCTCTCTCCCAGCCCCGTTCTGTGGCTTTTTGCAGCAGGCGGAACCGGTTTTGGTAGATCTTCTCATAGTCCACCCGGCCGGGGTCTCCGCCCCAGTCCGCCGCCAGCTCCTCCTCGGTCAGAAGACCGTCCTCGCAGAGGGTCTCCAGATCCACAAAGTAGGGGTTGCCGGCATAGGTGGAGAAGCTCTGGTAGGGGGAGTCCCCATAGCTGGTGGGGCCCACCGGCAGCATCTGCCACCAGGATTGGCCGGCCTTCTCCAGAAAATCCACAAACGCGTAGGCGTCCTTTCCCAGGGTGCCGATCCCGCAGGGGGACGGCAGCGCAGAGACAGGCAGTAACACACCGCAGCTTCTTTTCATCCAAATCAGCCTTTCACAGCGCCGGCCGCGACGCCTTTGATAATATACTTCTGGCAACTGAGGTAGAACACCACAATGGGGATCACCGCCAGCACCAGGGCCGCCATGATGGCGCCCATGTCCACCCGGCCATAGGAGCCCTGCATCCGCTGGATGGTGATGGCAATCGTGCTGTACTTGTTCAGGTCCAGCGTCAGGTAGGGCAGCAGGAAGTCGTTCCAGATCCACATGGTCTCCAGAATGCCCACGGAGATATAGGTCGGCTTCATGATGGGCAGCACCACGGAGAAGAAGGTCCGGATGGGAGAGCAGCCGTCAATCATGGCGGCCTCCTCGATCTCAATGGGGATCGCCTGGACGAAGCCGCAGAACATGAACACCGCAAGCCCCGCGCCAAAGCCCAGGTAGATGATAATCAGGCCCCAGGGAGTGCCCAGCTTCAGCCGGTCCGTCACCAGGGACAGCGTGAACATCACCATCTGGAAGGGCACCACCATGGAGAACACGCACAGGATATACAACAGGTTCGTTCCCCGGTTCTTCACCCGCATGATGAACCAGGCAAACATGGATGTGCAGATCAGAATCACCGCTACGGAGCCCACCGTGATGATGAGGGTGTACAGCACAGCCTTTAAAAATCCGTAGTTGTTGACGGCGTTGGCGTAGTTCTCCGCGCCCACCCAGTTCTGCTCCGTGGGGAGGTTGAAGGGCTCCAGGTTGATGAAGGCCTTCTTTTTGAAGGAGTTCATCAGCACAACAAACAGCGGCGCCACATAGAAGATGGCGATGACGGTGAAGAGAATGGTGGCGAACCAGCCGCCCCGGGCTTTTCGATTCTTCATTACTGCTGCACCTCCTTGGAGCGGGTGACCTTCAGCTGGATCAGGCCCAGGGCCACCACCAGGATGAAGAACACCACCGCCTTGGCCTGGCCCACGCCCTGCCAGCCGACCCGGCCGTAAAATGTGTTGAAGATGTTCAGCGCCAGCATTTCCGTCTGCTTCATGGGCTCGCCGGCGGTGAGGGAGAGGTTCTGGTCAAAGAGCTTGAAGCCGTTGGTCAGCGTCAGGAAGGTGCAGATGGTGATAGAGGGCATCATGTTGGGGATGGTAACGTTCCACAGACGCTGCCAGCCGTTGGCGCCGTCAATCTCCGCAGCCTCATTGAGATCGCCGGGAATGGACTGGAGTCCGGCGATGTAGATGATCATCATGTAGCCGATCTGCTGCCAGCAGATCACCACCACCAGGCCCCAAAAGCCGTACTTCGCGCTGATCTTCAGGGCCAGGTCGTAATGGGAGAGGATGCCGTTGAAGATCAGCTGCCAGATGTAGCCCAGGACGATGCCGCCGATGAGGTTCGGCATGAAGAACACCGTCCGGAAAATGTTGGTGCCCCGGATCTCCCGCGTCAGCACCATGGCCACGGCAAAGGCCAGAACGTTGATCAAAACCACCGTGACCACGGTAAACAGCGCGGTAAACCAGAACGCGTGGAGGAACTCTGTGTCCTGAAAGGCCCGGACGTAGTTGCCAAAGCCGATAAACTTGGCGTCCGTCACCGTGCGGAAGTCGCAGAGGGAGAGGTACACGCCCATCAGGAAGGGCACAATAAAGCCGATGATGAACGCCAGGAAGGTGGGGCCCAGAAAGATGGGAAAATAGCGCTTAATGGATTTTTCCATAGCTGGCAGCCTCCTTTTACATCAGTTTTTCAGAACATTCCCGACAGGGCGGGCGCTGTACGGGGACCGTTTCCTCTGCTCCTTCCCGGTCCTCCTACAGTACGCGCCCTGTCCTTTTTGAGAAGCCGCGCCGGGGCGGACCTCCGCCCCGGCGCATAGCAGAGGTTGTTTACTTGCTCTTCTCCGCAGCCCAGTTGTCCACAAAGGCGGCCCGGACGGCCTCCCAGTTGGCGTCGGTCTGGTCGGCGGCGTAGTTGGTCAGAGCGGAGCCCAGAACGTTCTTCCACTCCTCGGAGGGCATGGTGGGGAAGCACCACTTGATGCTGGTGGTCCCGTTGGCCACATAGTCGTTAGCAATGTTCACCAGCAGGTTGCTGGACTCCAGGTTGCCCTTGAAGGGGATCACGAAGCCCATGTAATCGCCGGAGCACAGGTACTTCAGGCCGGTCTCGGAGGTGACGCACCAGTACATGAAGTCCAGGGTGGCCTGGATGTCCTCGGGCTTGGCGTTCTTGTTCACGCACCAGTAGTTC
>JAAWIL010000196.1 GCA_022796315.1 Oscillibacter sp.
CAGGATGCCTGCGGATTTTTGCCTTGCAGGGCAAAAAATCCACTCGCCAATCCATACACGTCGAGATATTAAACAGGCTCTTAGAACCTGTATTCACAAGCGATGAACGCCGTCTGGGGGGTCTTATTCCCGCCATACTGCGTCGCTGTTTCTTGCAATCCGTCAGGATTGCTGCGGAACATCTCCTTGTCTGACGAGAAAACTCCTCGTCCATCCGGCATCCCCCGATTATGAATACAGGCTCTTACTTGAACCGTTCAAAGCGCCAGGGCAGGCCGAGGAAGCTTGCCCCGGCTTTTGCGCGCCGCCGGAGGTCTTATACAAGCCTGTAGAATACGGATTCCTTGTTGGATCGACGGTTTCAGAGCGGCGGAAGGGGACAGGAGTTGGAAAAAACGCAGATAGTTTTTTTCAGATGATTGTGCTATGCTTTTACCTGGCCGGACAAACCACCGTCCGGCCCCAGGAGGCGATTCCGAAAGCCGCTGGAGCGGCGGAAAGCCCGGTCACTGCGGGGGTTCCTTTTCCGGAATTCGCCGGAATTTAGACACAGGATGGGGATGTAAGCATGAAGAGTACCACCATCGGCCTTCCCCGGGGGATGTTGTATTATCGCTACGCGCCGCTGTGGCGCGCCTTTTTCCAGGAAGTGGGGTTGGAGACCGTGGTCAGTGATCCCACAGACCGGGAGATCCTGGAACAGGGGACGGCGCTGGCCATTGACGAGGCCTGCCTGTCCTTGAAGATCTATTTGGGACACGTGGCCGCGCTGGTAGGGAAGTGCGACCGAATCCTGGTGCCCAGGGTCAGCAACTTTGGCAGGCACCGGAATATGTGTACCCGCTTCGAGGCCCTGCCGGACCTGGTTCAGAACGTCTTCCGGGACGCGGGACAGGCGTTCCTCTTTTATAATGTGGATGTGCTGCAGAAGAAGGACGAGGCCGAGGCCTTTTTGGAGCTGGGCCGGACCCTGGGCCTTCCGGCCAAGGAGACCCGGCAGGCCTATAAGACGGCCAAGAAGGCGGAGCAGAGCCAGCTGAAGGCCAAAGTCCAGCGGCAGGAGCTGATCCGCCGGCAGGAGGGTCTGAAGGTCCTGATTGCCGGGCACAGCTACGTGGTGGAGGACCCCTACATTGGAAAGACGGTCACGGGCTATCTGAAAAACGCCGGTGTGCGCGTCCTCCGGGCGGACCTGGCGGACCGGGAGAGCGCCCTGAAGCACAGCCGGGAGCTCTCCGCCACCTGCAAGTGGGAGATGAGCCGGGAGATCCTGGGGGGCATCGCGCAGTACCGGGAGGACGTGGACGGGATCATTCTCCTCAGCGCCTTCCCCTGCGGGCCGGACGCCATGGTGAACGAGCTCATCGCCCGCCGGGTCCGGGACGTGCCCCTGCTGAATCTGGTGCTGGACAGCCAGAGCGGCACTGCCGGCGTGGAGACCCGGCTGGAGAGCTTCATTGATATCATTCGGTTTAAGAAGGGGGTGCTGTGATGAAAGAGGCAGAGATCAGGCATGTCTCCTTTCCCCGGTACGCGGAATATAACTGCGCCTTCCGCTACATTGTGGAGCAGGCCCTGGGCTGTAAATACGTCATGCCCCCGGTGCTCACCAAGCGGACCATGGAGCTGGGCACCAAATACAGCCCCGACTTTGTCTGCACGCCCTTCAAGACGCTGCTGGGCAGCATGATCGAGTCCCTGGAGGCCGGAGCGGATACCCTGCTCATGACCCACGGCCTGTGCCGCCTGGGGTATTACGGAGAGCTGCTGGAGCAGATCCTGCGGGATTTGGGCTACCGGTTTGACTTCATCAATCTCTCGGAGTACGACATGAGCCGGAAGAAGGAGTACATCCGCATTGTCCGCCGGTTCAACCCCAAGGCAAACCCCGCCCGGTTCCTCACCCAGTTCCGGGAGGGCGTGCGGATGGTGGAGTACCTGGATGAGATCACCGCCCAGTACTATCAGAATTGCGGCTTTGACGCCACCGGCGGGGAGTACCGGCGGGCCTATCAGGCGTTCCTCACGGCTATGTATACCGCCCAGAGCCGGGGCGACGTGGAGGCGGGCTACCGGGACGCCAAGCGCGCGCTGCAGGCGGTCCCCCTGGAAAAACCCAAGCGGCCCCTGCGGGTGGGAATCGCCGGGGAATTCTACACGGCCATGGACGCCTTTTCCAACCTGGAGCTGGAGCAGCGCCTGGCGGATATGCGGGTGGAGGTCCACCGGTGGATGAATGTGACCAATCAGTTCCTCCGCTACAACGGGCAGAAGAACATGCACGTCAAGATTCAGGATCTCTGCCAATACGAGATGGGCCCCACAGCCACGGCCAATATCTGGTGGGCCCGGGAGTGCGCGGAGCGGGGCTTTGACGGGATCATCCACATCAAGTCCGCCAGCTGCACGCCGGAGATCGACGTGATGCCGGTGCTTCAGAACATCAGCGCGGACTACAAGATCCCGGTGCTGTACCTGACCTATGACGCCCAGACCAGCGACGTGGGCCTGATGACCCGGCTGGAGGCGTTCTATGATATGATTGCTATGAGAAAGAAGGTCCTGTAACTTGGAACACGCGTATTTGGGCGTCGATGTGGGGTCCATCTCCACCAAGGGCGTCATCATTGACAAGAACAACCAGATCCTCAGCAGCCGCTATATCTGGACTCAGGGAGACCCCATCGGGGCCGTAAAGGAGCTGGTGCGCCTGCTGGAGGAACCCTTTGACAAAGAGCGCTACAAGATCGTGGCCACCGGCACCACCGGTTCCGCCCGGAAACTGGTGGGCACCATCCTGGGGGCCACCATGGTGAAAAATGAGATCACCGCCCACGCTGTGGGTACGACCACCTTTTACCCCGATGTGCGCACGATTCTGGAGATCGGCGGCCAGGACTCCAAGATCATCCTGGTGGAGAACGGCGTGGCGGTGGACTACGCCATGAACACGCTCTGCGCCGCCGGCACGGGGGCCTTTCTCTCCAGCCAGGCCAAGCGGCTGGGCATCGAGGTGGAGGAGATCGGGGAGTACGCCCTGCGTTCCGCCCATCCCACCCAGATTGCCGCCCGGTGTACGGTCTTTGCCGAGTCGGACCTGGTCCATAAGATTCAGATGGGTCATCCCCGGGAGGACATCATCGCCGGCGTGTGCAACGCGGTGGTGTCCAACTACCTGAACAACGTGGGCAAGGGGAAGAAGATCCTCTCGCCGGTGGTGTTTCAGGGCGGCGTCAGCAAGAACCAGGGCGTTGTGGCCGCCTTTGAGCGGACCTTGGGCTGCAAGGTGATCGTGGACCCCAACGGGCACCTGATGGGCGCTTTGGGAGCGGCGATTCTGGCCCGCAAGGGCAGCGGGCGGCAGGAGTTTGACTTCTCTATGGAGCACATGGAGTTCCACACCCGGGAGGCCAGCTGCGGCGGCTGTTCCAACCACTGCGAGATCATCTGCGTCTACCGTGGGGAGGAGCTGATCGACTCCTGGGGCAACCGCTGCGAGCGCGGCGCCGGCGTACACTGAGCAGAGCGTAAATGAGACAAGGAAACAGCCCCGGACGGCGCCGTTGGCGCCGTCCGGGGCTGTTTCCTTGGGGAGGACCGGACAATAATCTCTGGACCTACCGGAGGAAGAAATATTCCGCAAAAAACCTGGGGGTGAATACCACTTATAGTCACCGCAGTTGAAAAGAAGCAAATGCTTCTTTTCAACCCTGGGGCGCCTATGCGCCCCAGGGGCCGTGAAACGGCCTGACGGTGGACTTCAT
>JAAWIL010000255.1 GCA_022796315.1 Oscillibacter sp.
GAGTGAAAGCATCGTGGAGAGCACCGAAGCGAGCACAGAGCTGAGTGAAAGCATCGTGGAGAGCACCGATGCGAGTACCGAGCTGAGTGAAAGCATCGTGGAGAGCACCGATGCAAGCACGGAGCTGAGTGAAAGCATCGTGGAGAGCACCGATGCGAGTACCGAGCTGAGTGAAAGCATCGTAGAGAGCACGGAAGCGAGCACGGAGCTGAGTGAAAGCATCGTAGAGAGCACCGATGCCAGTACCGAGGACAGCACCAGTGGAACGACTGATATCGACGATGAGGAAGACGATGGTCCCACGGTGCCTGCCGCAGATGATAACGAGCCGGCTGGTCCCACTACAGACGAAGAGACCATCATTCCTGAGGAAGATGTGCCTCTGGCAGATGCCGCTGAGGACCTGATTCCTGTCGCCGAAACGGGCAATGATAGGCCGCAGGCAACGTTCCTTCGCCATGTCACCGTTGGCGATGAGTCGGATCTGATGAGGATCGATGATGAGGAGGTTCCTCTGGCGGTAATTGACGAGGAGGAAGAAATCTGGGATGAGAAAGTGCCGCTCGCCGGGATTCCAGAAGCCCTCAATGTTAATTGGTCCTGGATTCCTGTCATTGGCGCGGTTGCAAGTACAGTGGATGGTTACCGCAAGAATAAGAAGAACAAAAAGGGGTCTACTGAGCAGGCTAAGGAAGAATAAGCACAGGTTTCTGAGCAAGAGCTGAGATAATTTAATCAATGCGTGTATATCTCTCCGGCAGTGTTGCTGGAGAGATATACACGCATGAAGGGATGTTTATTTGAAAACAAATAGAACATACGAGTTAGGGAAAAGACTTTTTGTAACGATGCTGATATTGGCCATCTATATGGCCGGAAGAAGCATTCTGCTCTATTGCGTCGACCCGGCTGCGTATCAACTGGATGAACTGGATGCTCAAAACATCATGGCCTCCATGATCAGCGGCGACAGGTATCAATATACGGTATTTGCACTTGGCGTCATGCCATACATCATGTCAAGTCTGCTTACGTGGCTTTTTGTAGGTATCATGGGATCGGACTATAAATCCCGGATTTCGCCCCGGAAAATGTCACAGGCTACTCTGGCGCTTATGATGGTCATAGCGTCTGTGTCGGCCTTATCACGCGCGGGTGACCTGGTATTTAAGGAGTCTTTCCTGGATGCTCGGGTGTTAAGAGTAATTGCTGTTGTCGAGATGGTGGCGGGCGCTGCTGTCATATACGGAATGGCAAACTTTAATAAAGAGCGGGGGATCGGCGGGCAAATGCCGATTATCCTGGTGAATATTGTGGATAATCTGGCCTTAACCATACAGAAATCTGCACCGGAACAGCTCAAAAGACCGGCGGTTCTGTGTCTGATTATGGTCATAATCATCTTGGCAATGGAGAATGTAATTATCCGTATTCCCGTCCAGCGGGTATCAATACACAATGATTATGCGAAGGAAAGCTATATTCCGCTGAAATCAGATCCTATCGGCGTGATGT
The DNA here is from genome assembly GCA_022796315.1 of Oscillibacter sp. Taxonomy (GTDB): domain Bacteria; phylum Bacillota; class Clostridia; order Oscillospirales; family Oscillospiraceae; genus Oscillibacter. The sequence continues at coordinate 1,516 of JAAWIL010000255.1, forward strand.
CCATTATGTTTGCCATTTCTTTCCTCATGATGCTGCGTTTTTTAGTTCGCTTGTTTTGGTACATATTCGAGGACAGCCAGATGCTGCAATTCCTTTATGACAGGCTGGAACTGACCAATGCAGCAGGTGTAGGCGTTTATTTGGGGATCGTGTTTGTACTGAATATTTTCTTTTCGTTTATCATGATTTCTCCAGGTGAGATTGCGGAAAATCTACAAAAGGGCGGAGACAGCATTGTGAATGTATACGCCGGGAAGAAAACGAAGAGATATTTAAGGAAAAAGCTGTTGCTGCTGGACATCTTCAGCGGGCTTGTTTTCTGCCTGATGATGGGGACATCTTTGACGCTGGCGTTAAGGGGAGAACTGTCATCAGAGCTGGCGCTGCTGCCATCAAGGGCGATGATCCTGACGGGTATCACACTTTCGCTGTGTCGAGAGCTCAAGGCGTATTGGAAGTTTGACTCGTATTCGTTTTTTGTTTGATGAGGGCTGAACATCTGAATCAGGATATATGATTTCAGCCTGTTCGCATTTAGGGACAAATAGAAAACAATAATTAAAAGGGTCCTATTGCACGGATGCAGATACTTTTGGCGAATGGATCGGGAGAACACGTATGATTTGGATTTTTGATCGCTGGACAAACTCAGATAAAAACACATATGCCGACTGCTTTAATAGCGGAGAGCAAAGTGTTGTCATCGTGCTACGGGATGACGGATTCCTGCCCACAGGGGCGGTATCCCCTTACCGGTGCTGTGTAGGGGAGGCGTCGGGAGCGCAGATGGAAGAGAAACCACTGTTTGCAGATTTGTTAGAGGTGCCGGATCTGTGGGAGATCCGTATGCGTTACGAGTATGCGGAAATCTGGGATGACGGGATTCAAAAAGCGAAAATCGATTACGCGTCGCCGATTGAGAGACATAACATCAAGCGTGTGAATTGGATGGGTCAGGACGGCCTTGTCTATAAAATAGATTATTATGACAAGTACGGCCAGCTCTATTATACCGAGCTGCTTGACACGGAGGGCGGCGTTGATGTGCGGACCTATTATGCGGAAAGAGAACCCATATTGATGTATCAGCCTGAACTTGACACTTATTCCTGGCTCCAAAAGGGGAAGCCCTTTGAGATATTCGCCTCTACGCGAGAATTTCTAACGTGGTTCCTCTACCGCTACTTTCCAGAGGACAGAAGCATCATATCAAATGATGTAAAGATTATGGAGATGCTGTCGGAGGTGGGCGGACCATCGAGCCGTATGAACGGCAATGTGCTGATCCTGACGAACAGCGACCAAGTTGAGCATTTGGAAAAGCTGGCCAGCGCGCTGCCGGTATTACAGTTCCATATTGGGGCAAGGACATTGATGTCGGACAAGCTGCACCGGCTGGAACGGTATCCAAATGTGACGCTGTATCCAGGTATGTCCCAACAGAAGCAGATGGAAATGCTGCTCAAAAGTACATATTATTTGGACATTAATCATTATCAGGAGATCTATGACGCAGTGCCCATGGCCAGCCGGTATGGTCTGCTGGTAGTGGGATTTGATAATACACTTCATCATAAGGATCTTGTTTTGCCGGAGTGCGTCTTTCAATCGGAGGACCCAGAGGGGATGATTCGCTTTTTGGAGACGGCGTATCGGGATCCGGATCTGCTGAAAGGCATGGTGGAACAGCAAAGGGAGCTTCTGAAAAAGTAAGATGTGGGGTGGCAGCGGTATGAGGGTATATGATTTTTCACTAAACTCGATGGGTGAGCCAACGGGTGTGGATTCCGCTATGTGTGTGCGTACGGATATTTTGGAGAACCTGGGGTATGAAGTAAAATTGATATTTCCGGTTCCGCCGTATCCAAGGGACCTCATGTTATATGCCACCAAGGGATTGCGGTATTCACAGATGTTGGGGGTTCACTCTTCCTTTTCGGATATCCGTGACTATACACCCAGTGCGGACTTGCAGGATACCCTCGCGTGGTTGAAAAAGATGCTGAGATGTTCGGAGGAGCGATTTGAAAAAAACTGCGTTGTGATCAAGGCAGGCAACGGAATCACGGCGTATGTGCGGTTGACTCCGGATCAAAAGGGATTCTATGAAATCCTATATACTAAGAATGGAAGATATCTTCGGGTTGATTCATATGCGGATACGATATATGCGTCCACCTTTTACGCTTCAAAGAAGAACGCGGAAAAATATATAGCTGAAAAGAAAGCGAGATATTTCTATAATAGAGACGGCTCCATTGCGCTGACACAGGTATTCCGGGGGAAACAGGAGATCAATATTCTTCCAGATGGTTCTACCTATAACCAGGATCAATTATTTGAGATTTTTGTTGACAGGCTGGGCCTGACAAAAAGGGATATGGTGATCCTCGATCGGCCGGTAAGACTGTTTTCCGCAAAACCCCTGCTATCGCGCTGTGATCAAACCAATGTGATTGCTGTGCTTCACTCCGAACATTTTTATCAAAAAGGATTCAGTCTATTTGGTGAATATCTCAGCCAGGAATATTGGTACTGGTGCAGATATTCAAAATATATTCAGACCATGATCGTCAGCACCGAGGAACAGAAATCTGTGCTGGAAGAGACGCTGAATGAGAATGGATTCGCAGTACCGGAGATCAAGGCGATTCCAGTCATGTGCTTGGATCAGCTGCGCCGGCCCGCGGTCGCGAGAAAAAAGAAGTCCGTTGTATGTATCGCAAGGATCAATCCCCATAAAAAAATTGAGTGGACAATTTATGCGATTATAAAGGCCCACGAGCTGGACCCGGAGATTACACTTGATATTTATGGAGAGTGCATTGATAACAAGTATAAACAGTTTTTGGAGAAGCTGATAGAAGATCATCACGCGTCGGAATATATCATGCTCAAGGGGTATCGGGATCATGTGGCAGATATTTATCAGCAGTATGAGGTGTTTCTCACCACGTCGTTAGGGGAGACCTTTGGAATCACGCTTATGGAGGCAGCAGGGTCAGGACTGGCTATTGTGGGCCTGGATGTGCGGTACGGAAACCGTCTGTTTGTGGAAGATGGAAAAAATGGCTATCTAGTCCCCTACGATCCATCGCATATTGGATTGGAATGCCCACCGGAGACAGATGCGCTTGCCAGATGTATCGTTGACATTATCTCCGATGAGGGGAAACGCAGGTCTTTTTCGCAGCGGTCTTATGAGATTGCGGAGAAATATCTTCCGGAACAGATGGCAGGGAAATGGAAGAACTTGATGGCGCCATACGAAGCGGCTATCGAAAGGATGTAGTCACAGTCAATGTTGTATTTTATACCCGCCTGGTACCTCAAGAATGAATGGAAGGAAGACGAGCAGATCTGGTACAGCCGCCGGATGAAGACGGAGACGGATGATACCGTCAAGCAGATCCAGCTGTTTCACAGGAATGCGATTTGCGACCATAAGATTCTGTTGTTGTCTTACGCACCGAATCTTAGGCACTTTCTGCACAGGCAAAGCGCCTTCAGAGTCCCCTATTGGTCCGTATTTGACGCCATACAGGAGGTACGCAGGAAAAAGCAGACAATGCTTTCCTTTCACAATTTAAAGTGGCCAAAAAATATTGAGTTTTTATATACGCCGTTTTCCATCATTGCTCTGCTAAACCATGAGCGGTACGCGAAAATTGAATTTGGAGAATATGGAAATCCCATACAGATAGATCTGTACCGGAACGGACAGATCAGCCGAAAAAACATCTATGATGACAGAGGTTTTGTGTCCTGTACCTCCGTATATGAGAATGGAAACAAGGCGTATGACCAGTATCTGACGGAGAAGGGCGTTTGGAAGCTGTGCCATTTTGCAGATGGTCATGTAGTGGTGAATCCGCGTAGCAGTCAGTATCTGATCAGTACCCCCAAAGGCGAGGGACAGTTTTCCTTTTTGAAAGGCACATACCGTTCCATGGAAGAGGTCATTGAGGAGGTTTTTACAACCGCTCTCCAGACTACACAGGATGCGGATATTTTTTGTGTGGCGGCCCATGGGCAGCATCTGCCTCTGCTGGATAGGGCACTTGCCGGCAGAAAAACCGTTTTTTCCTTTTTTGAACACCGGCTTTCGCTGGACAGCCACCGGGAGGCGGCGGAAATTCTCTCCCGGGGACGGTATATTGTGACGGATTCAGAGGAAAATCTTGAGTTTCTCTCTAAACAAAGGGAGCTGGAGCGTGTTGTCAAAGTCAATATTCCGCCCTATGATGCGCGAGCTGACCGTGGGATTAGCCAGCAGCTGAATGTTCAGAAGATCCTCCTGCCCCTGGATCATCTGCGGATGGAGACGCTGGAGGCGGCTGTAAAAAACATGGCCGGATATTTGGAAAAGAACAAGGATGCAAGAGTGCATTTGTTCACAAGAAATGCGGCTTTGGGCCAGGAAGATGTCGTGTTGAACCGGGTAAGCGCCATTTTAGAGCGCAATGGATATCCATCTCAGTGGGCGAGGAAAAAGAACAAAAATACGGCTGAGGCCGTATTGGACGAAGAGGACCAGATTCCCATTTTATTTGTGGTAGAGCAATGTGTAGGCGAACTGGAAGTAAACAAATGTATGCGGGAACAGAGGGTGCTGGTAGACCTGGCAGACAGACCGGATTTGTTTTTGCAAATTTGTTGCGTGAGCATGGGAATCCCGCAGATTTTGAAGAGTACAACCGAGTATATGAAACCAGGAAAGAACGGCCGGATTAACTCGGATTTCTCCAGGCTGGGAGAGGACTTGGCATATTATCTGGAGAGTCTGAACAACTGGAATCAGGCAGTGATCCACTCCTATGAGCTTGGGAAAAGCCATACCACACAATATCTGATTGAACAATGGAAAGCGGTGATTGTCAACATTGAAAACAGTACGAGTGCTGCAGTTAGGGACGAAGGATTTTAGACAGTTGATGCCGGTTTCAGAATGTGCGGAGTGGTGTTATGAGCCGGATTTTTCTCAACTGCCGGAGAAGGATTTTGATGTTGTGATTTTGGACCGGGAAATCACAAGAGATGAATTTGATTTTCTGGTGCGATTCACAAAGGCGTATACACTGTTTATAACCGAGACACTCTCCTCCAAAAAAAATGCTATCGTACAACAGCTCGTAGTGAGGAGAAAGGGAAAGCCGGTTTCACGAGAAGAGCTGGAAACACTGCTGAAGGTGGAACTGCCGGATTATTTTCCAAAGTCCTATGGAGAGAAGATGTATCCCGATTATCTTTCAGTGGCGCACGGATTCAGCGGAAGAGTTTTTTGGAGAGGATATGAGGGAGTACATCTGATTGGAGATTTCGGAGAAGCGCTGACACAGGCCGTTTTTTGGCGTCTTAATCTTCCAATCGAAAGCGGCCAGGCAATTGATTTTTGGCTGGAATATGCGAAGGACACATCGGTTGAGATAGCACTTGAGATCACGGTGTTCTATTTGAAATATGGGATGCCTGTATCGGAAAAGGTTTGGACTTTTTCGGAGAGGGATCTGGAGGATATTGTATCTATTGAGAACAACGAAAACCGCCAGGGACGTATTTTTATATCGCTTAAAGCGAGAGGAAGCGGGAGACTGACCATTACGGCGCTGCATGACCGCTATTCAAGGCGGGGAAAGGGCACATTTCTGCCGGGCGGCGGGAGGCGAGTCACATCCGATCGGGAAGAAGTCTTTTACTATTTTGACCCCGGTAATTTAGTTCCACCATTGAATGTATATTTTTCTGGCTATAAGACGGAGGAAGGCTTTGAGGGATACCATTTGATGAGAAGTCTCGGACACCCGTTTCTTTTGATTGCGGAAGCGAGACTGCAGGGCGGAGCACTCTATATGGGGTCAGAAGAGTATGAGAATATGCTTGAGCAGGTCATACGGGACTGTATGGAGGAGCTGGGCTTTCGGAACTCCGATGTGCTTTTATCCGGAATTTCCGGAGGGTCATATGGGGCATTATGGTATGGTTGCAAGATTTGCCCTCATACGATTTTGATTGGAAAAGCGGTTGCTAATATTGGTGATATCGCGGAAAATGAGCGGATCAATCGCCCGGACGGATTTCCGCCTTCCCTTGATATTTTGCACTGGTTCACTGGGAGTCTGACCCTGGATGCGGCCAAACGCTTGAACAACAGGTTTTGGGATCTCTTCGATCAGGTGGATTGGAGCGGTACCCAGTTTGCCGTGGCATATATGATAGAGGACGACTATGACAACAAAGCATATGAGATGCTCCAGTCCCATTTGAGAGGTGCAGGCGCCAAAATCTATGGGAAGGGACTGCATGGCCGGCACAATGATGACTCAAAAGGAATTGTAAGCTGGTTTGTGAACCAGTATCAGCGAATTTTACGGGAAGATTTTGGGGATGGACGAAGTGAAACGGATGGGGAGATCTGATGGCGGGACAATCTTGGAAAATCTATTGGAATGAGTATGGAAAGGATGTCTATTCTTATGGTACAGAGTTAGTGTTTCTGGCAAAGGATGACATCTCTTTTAAAAATCAGCTGATGCCGCCGGGGACTGTGATCAAACGCTGGTACTCTAAAACAAACTATCAGATGGCTCGTATTGAGCCGGCACTTCCCATGATAGATGGAGAGGGGCGTTATCACATACGTTTGGACGCGTCTGCGGAGCCCAGCGATGGGCTGCTCCTGCGGTTGGTCTTCTATGACCGGTATGATACGGAGGCGGAAAGCCAGATCATACGGGGAGGCGAGGGAGAGTTCCAGTGTCCGCTGAAGACCTTCAGTTATGAGGTGCAGCTGATCAACGGCGGAGCAAAGGAGTTCCACTTTCATTCGATTGTGATGGCGGAAATAACTGATGGCGAATAAAAGACTTTATAAAATACTGAAAAAAGTAAAAAAAGAGCAGCTGTCCATACGGGAGCTGAGCGACGAGGCCCTAAGCGAAAAAACAGCGGAGTTCCGAAGGCGCCTGTCAGAGGGGGCGTCCACCAACAGCATTCTGCCAGAGGCCTTTGCGGTCATATGCGAGGCAGACCGGAGGATCTTGGGGATGGAGCCCTATGACTGTCAGATCCTGGGCGGGATTGCGCTTCATTACGGGTATCTGGCGGAGATGAACACAGGAGAGGGCAAGACGCTGACAGCCACCATGCCTCTTTATCTCAATGCGCTGACCGGAAAAAGTACCATGCTGGTCACGGCCAATGAGTATTTGGCGGACCGTGATGCCCAGGAAATGGGTGTGGTCTATGAGTTTTTGGGGATGACGGTGCGCTCAGGCGTGAGTGTGGAGAAGGCAAGCGGACGGGGGAACAAGGAAAAGCGTCAGATCTATAACGCGGATATTGTGTATACGACACATGGGACGCTGGGCTTTGACTATCTGCTGAACAATCTGGTATCCAGCGCGGAGAACCGTTTTCTGAGAGAATTCTACTATGTCATCATTGATGAGGCTGATATGGTGCTGATGGACGCTGCCACGATGCCCCTTGTCATATCCGGTGTGCCTCGTGTTCAGTCGAACCTGTATGCCATGACGGATTTTTTTGTTACGACACTGCGGCCCGAGCTGGATTACATTGAGGAGGAGCACAGCGTATGGCTCACGGACGAGGGCGTGGCTTATGCGGAGCGGTACTTTGGCATTGAGAAATTCTACGCGGCAGAAAATTTTGAACTCAACCGCCATGTGACCCTTGCACTGAGGGCGCGGGTTCTCATGGAAAAGGGAAGGGATTACGTTGTTACGGAACAGGGAGAGGTATCGCTGCTCGACAATGGTACTGGACGGGTCCTCCCTGGCATGAAGCTGCGGGGCGGTATCCATCAGGCGATTGAACAGAAGGAGAAACTGAAGCTCACACAGGAGACGCGGTCTATTGCGTCCATTACGTTTCAAAATCTCTTTTTGCTGTTTCCGCGCATGTCGGGAATGAGCGGTACAATTTCTGACGCCAGAAAGGAATTGCGCCAGATATATAAGAAAAGAGTCGTGGTGATACCGCCACACAAACCCCTCATAAGAAATGACCAGAAAGATCTGTTCTTTAAAAATGCACAGATACAGTATGAGGAGGCAGTTAAGGAAGTGCTGCGGCGCCATGAGACCGGACAGCCGGTACTGGTGGTGACATCCACGATCGCCGATACGGAGATGATCTCCAATATACTGGTGGAAAGGGGAGTAGCGCACAGCGTTCTGAACGCCAACAATGCCTACTGGGAAGCCCAGATTATCAAGGAGGCCGGTCTGCGGGGAATGGTCACTGTGTCCACCGGAATGGCAGGACGTGGCACGGATATTCGCTTGGGGCCAGGCGTGCGGGAGTTGGGCGGACTCGCCGTCATCGGCGTTGGACGTATGGCCAACGTCCGGCTGGAGCGGCAGGCGCAGGGGCGCGCGGGCCGGCAGGGAGATCCGGGGTGCAGTCAGTTTTTTGTCTCCCTTGAGGATGATACTGCTTCTTCCGTAGGCGAAAAGACGCTGGAAAAGTATGTCGAAAAGGATTACCACATCTCAAACCGGAAGCTGAAGAGGCTGATCAACGGGGCGCAGAAGCGCAAGGAGGAACAGGCGGTTTTCCAGCGGAAGAGATCGGTGGACTATGACAAGGTTTTGAAACGTCAAAGAGTGATGATTTATGGCGTGAGGAACAGACTGCTGGACGGCGGAAGTCTGGAGCTGAATACGGTACGGCAGTTGGCATATGAGAGTGTAAGGATGTTTTTAAAGGAAACCCGGCGGCCGGATATGGGCGATGTCACAAGGTATGTGCTGAATAATATCTGTTACGATCTGGACAGCCGGATTTTGAGCGTCAAAGAGGGGATGTCTAAAAAGACTTTGGGACGGATTCTGACCTCTTATGTGACTGCGGTTTGGGAGAACAGAACAAAGTCATTTTCATCAGAGGATGAGTTGAAGGAATTTATTCGCCTGTGCAGCCTTCGGGCCATTGACGACGCTTGGGTAGAACAGGTGGACTATTTGCAGCAGCTGCAGTTTTTGGTTAGCAGCTGGTCCTCGGCGCAGAGAAATCCGGTGTTTGAGTACCACGCGGAGGCGTATAAGTCCTTCCTCGGTATGGAAAGAACGATCAAGAAGGAGATTGTACGGAATGTCTTTCTGGGAACAAAGAAATACAGCAAGACAGGTGAGATGTATATTCTTTTTCCCTGAATGCTGTTGAAAGTCAAAAGGAAGGGGGAGCTGGGAATGGTTTATAATTTTAATCTGGGCATAGGCTGGGCTTCCAGCGGCGTGGAGTATGCGCAGAGCTATCGGGCGGTTATGCTCAGAAATGTTGGGATTGACGCGAAGTTTGTATTTACAAATATGATCGCCACGGAGAATATTGAGCATTTGACAAAAAACATCGGGTTTCTCGATTCGGAGATTATTTGGCTCTATACGTTTTTTACGGATCAAAAGATTGCGCCGGTCTCCTATACGTTGGATGACTTGAAAAAGACGCTTCCAACGAATCAGTATACCTACACCAGAAATGGGAAGACTGGAAGGCTGACTTTTGAGGGAAACGGCAACTTCTATACCGTGTTTTTTGTAAACGAGACAGAGGAACTGGTTCACAGGGTGGAGATCGTGTCAAGAGGTTTTTTGATCCGAAAGGATTATTTTACTTACGGCAGGGTCTTTTCGCAGTACTATGCGCCGCTGGACAAAAAGGCCCATATGTATCTGCGCAGGTTTTTCAATGAAGACGGTACAGTGGCTTACGAAGAGATCAACGATGACGAAAATGTGGTATACCGCTTTCCGGACCGGTTCCTCAGCTCAAAGGAGGAGCTGGTGGGATATATGGTATCCAAACTGTCCCTTACGAAGAACGATGTGGTCTTGATTGACCGCATAACGGGTGTGGGACAGGCCATTCTGCAAAACGCAGGAAAGGCCCGAGTGGGAATAATGATCCATGCAGACCATTTCGTCGAAGGCGGAACCAATGATGATTACATTTTGTGGAATAACTTCTATGAGTATTCCTTTGCCATGAATAAGCATATCGATTTCTATATTACCGCCACGGATGAACAGAATAAGCTGCTGAAGGAACAGTTTCTGAAATACAATGGGGCTGACCCGGCGATTTATACGATCCCCGTGGGAAGTCTGGATGAGCTGAAATATCCGACCGCCAACCGCAAGCCGTATTCTATTCTGACGGCGTCCAGACTGGCCACAGAGAAGCATGTCGATTGGATTATCGAAGCCGTGGTAAAGGCGCGGGAGACGGTTCCTCAGCTCTCTTTGGACATATACGGAAAAGGCGGGGAGGAGAAGCAGCTTCAGGAGCTGATCAAAAAGCATGGCGCGGAGAGTTATATCGTTCTTCGGGGACAGCAGAACTTAAAGGAAGTGTATCAGGACTATGAGCTGTATTTATCGGGTTCTACCAGCGAGGGATTTGGTCTGACGCTTATGGAAGCCGTCGGAGGCGGCCTTCCGATCATTGGCTTTGATGTGAGATACGGCAATCCAACATTTATTGATGACGGTGAAAACGGGTATCTGATCCCCATAGATGATGATATGACCGGGAAGCAGAAGATCGACGCACTGACAGACCGCCTGGTGCGTCTGTTTACGGAGGCGGATTTGGACAGCTTCCATAAACACTCTTACGAAAAGGCCAAAAAATTTCTCACAAGTGAGGTGGAGCAGAGATGGAAAAGTCTGATGGAATGATAGACGCGGTACTGCTGCTGGACAACTATAGGGAAGAGAGCAGTATGCTCCGCCAGTCTTTTCGAAACGCCGGCTTCACAGGGCCTGTGATCGTGATCGAGGACGATGGGTTTTTGCCGGAGGACGTGATTTCTGTTTACCAGTATTTTTGCGGCAGTTTTCGAGAGGGAAGCAGGATGCCGGGAAAGGCCAGATATTTCAACCAGATTGATGTTCCGGACTACTGGGAGATCAGCGGAACCTCCTCCAATGGGAAAGTCACAGATTTGCACCATGTGCGGGGGCGGATCTTCTATGCGGAACCAAAGCACAAACGTCTGGCGCGGGTCGTGGATTGGATGGATGAAAAGGGCACTGTCCGGTTTAGCGACCACTACAATCAATATGGAGTTCTCTATGCCAGAACCTTTTTCAATAAAAACGCAAAGCGCTTCTGCAGGGCGTATTTTGACACAGATGGCAGAGAAACCCTTTTAGAGAATTATGTAACGCGGGATATCATCCTGAACAGGGACGGCAGAGTTTATGTGTTTCAGGGCAAGACGGATTTGGTGCGAAAGCTCCTGGAGGAGTTGGGCGCTATGAAAAGCAGAATTTTCTACAATTCCCTGTCTACGCCGTTCCTTGTATCTGAAAAAATGCCGAGAGACAGGCAGGAGGATGTGCTCTTCTGGCAGGAGGGCCCCCGGGAGGATATCCCCGGAAATATGAACATGATTCTCTCCGGACAGTCCGGCCGCACGAGAGTCATCTATGTGCAGAAAAAGGCAAGCTATGAAAAGCTGATTCAGCTGGGGGCTTCTCAGGAGATTCTCAAGCCGCTTGGGTTTGACTATTCCTACAGCAGGGAAAACGCCTGTCAGAACGAGGCGTTGATCTGTACGAATTCCGACAGAATCAAAGCATGCGAGGAATTGATACAGGCGCTTCCGCAGATGCACTTTCGTATCGCCGCTATTACGCAGATGTCTTCTAAGCTGATGGGTCTGTCCAAGTATGAAAATGTAACATTGTACCCTGGGGTGCGAAATGACAAGATCGAGGCGCTCTTTGACAGATGTGATTACTATCTGGACATCAACCATGAATCGGAGATTGTGTCGGCAGTGAAACAGGCATTTTTGCATAATCTGCTGATTCTGGGATTTAAAGAAACACTGCATAATCAGACATATATCGCAGCCGAGCATGTATTTGACGGACACGAGGCGATGATCGCGTTCCTGAAGAAAGTGATGGGACAAGAAGCGATGATAAAGGAGCAGCTCGATTTGCAAAAGAGGGAGGCCCTGTCGGAGGAAACGACGGCATACGCTAAACTTTTTTAAAAATAAAAATTAAACTTAGGAGGATGGATTATGTTTGGAAGAGGATTAAGCGCATACAATGTGGTGATTGTTTTGGAGTTCATACTTGCGGTCTACAGCATTGCGCTTGCGCTCAGCACGGAGAAAAAGGTGCTGAAAATCGTACATATTGCATGTTGCGTATTATGGGTGGTTTTGGCCGTGATGAATCTGATTACTGCGTAATTTAGGGGTTTGAAGGTATCCGTACCACAGCCGGAGACGATAACAGCGTCCCGTATGATGGCGGCATACCGATGCTGGACCGCTTCCTTGGAGTTCAAGTTTACCTGCATACACCGGAAAATATCCGCAGTCCACAGGGCTGAAAATGAAAGAATACTTACAACCTGATTAAGAGTGCGAAAAGTTTATTGTCTGTTTGGGAGGATAAATAGCTTTTCGTACTCTTTTTTTGCGATAAATAAGGAAGTGCTCCATGAAAATAAAAAAGTAGTAAGATCTATCAAATCGGGCCGGTTCTATGCATATCCTTGGAGCAAAGGGGAGTGGCAGGATGACAGAACAGGCGCGGTTGCTTGATATTGAGAATAACCGGGAGATCACGAAAGAAACCGACAGCCAGTTCTTATTTGAGTATCAAAGAGCCATCCTGCTGACGCTGAGGGACAGAGGCGTACTGAATGAAACGCAATATCAGTATGCAGAAGAAAATCTGAAAAAACAGTTAAAGCAATCCTAAGGGGTGAGCAATACCATGATAAAGGTAGCATCTTACTGCCGTGTGTCTACAGACCGGGATGACCAGGCCAATTCCTTTGAAAGCCAACAGCGATATTTTAAGGAGTATATCGCCCGCCAGCCGGACTGGGAGCTGTATGAGGTCTACGCTGACGAGGGGATCACCGGGACCTCGACAAAAAAACGAGCTGCCTTTAATCGGATGATTGCCGACGCCCACTCGAGAAAGTTCCAGCTGATTCTCACCAAGGAGGTCAGCCGGTTCTCCCGAAACATCCTGGACACCATCACCTACACCCGAGAGTTAAAAGCATTGGGGGTAGGTGTTTTGTTTATGAACGACGGGATCAGTACCATGGAGCCGGATGCCGAACTTCGGCTGTCCATCATGGGATCAATCGCCCAGGAGGAGAGCAGAAAAACATCGACCCGTGTAAAGTGGGGGCAGACCCGGCGGATGGAGCAGGGAATCGTGTTCGGAAGGTCGCTCCTGGGCTATGATGTAAAGGATGGCTGCCTGACAATTAATCGGTCAGGTGCGGAAATTGTCAGGCTGATTTTTTACAAATACGGCGTGGAGAAGAAGGGAACTACCGTCATCGCCCGGGAACTTCGAGAGGCGGGCTACCGTACCCACAGCGGCAATGTAAACTGGTCCAACACCCACATTGTTAAGATTCTGAAGAACGAGAAATATGTAGGGGATTTGGTGCAGAAAAAGACCATCACCCCCGACTATCTGAGCCACGCCAAGAAGTACAATCATGGGGAGGAGGAACTGGTGGCAATCCGCAGCCACCACGAACCGATTATTGACCGGGAACTATGGGATACCGTTCAGAGGGAACTGAAAAAGCGGAACCGCAATGGGGAACTAGGGGCAGGGCATTCCAACCGGTATGTATTCAGCGGAAAAATCAAGTGTGGAGAGTGTGGAGCCAGCTTTGTTTCTCGGAAGAAAACCCGTAAGGATGGTTCACTTTACAAGCGCTGGAGCTGCTATACTGCCACATCTGAGGGACGTAAGCGCATTGATATTCAGGGCAACGAGGTAGGCTGCGACGTAGGGAAACTCCTGCGGGAGGAGCTTGCCTTGGAGATCCTCCAGCAGTCCCTGACAGCCCTGCGAATGGACCGGGATCAGATCATCCAAAATGTCACTGCGCTGGCAGTTGAGGCAATTCAGATGTGTGAGGAGGGAAGCATTGACAGGGTGGATGTGTTGGAATATGAGATCAGTCAATTAAAACAAAAGAAGGCAGACGTGCTGGATGCGTTCTTCTCCAAACAGATCACGAAAGAGGAGATGCAGTTGATTAACCGGAGATATGACAGGGAACTGGAGGCGCTCCAAAAACGACTTGAGACAGCAGCGGCCAAGGAATGCGTTGCCTATGAGACAGATCAGCTGAGGAAAGATATCAGCCAGAAGGTGACGGAAATCGTCAATGGCAAGACGGACAGCGAAGTGCTTTACAAAAATGTTCTGAACCGCATGGTGGTGCATAAAGACCGAACCGTGGAGGTTTTTCTCAACCTTTTACCGCAAACATGGATTTTTCTATTGGAGGATCTGCGTGAACCCCAGAACGAACCCTCTGTACCAATATCTGTAAGCAGCCCCTTCAGCTCTGCGTAGGGCATGGAGTACCGCTGGCTCAGATAGCGAAGGGATGCGCCCAGTTCGCCGTCCGGTCCACCGTACTGGCTGATGATTACGGCGGCCAGCTTGGGATTGGGCGTCTTGATCTTGATTGGGTACTGGAGCTTCTTCTCATAGACAAACATCAGTTGCTTCCTCCTTCTTCCCAGGGCCAGGGGTCTCTCAGCCAGGCAAAGCCGTCCTCCGGCGTTAGGTCTGTGGACGTCAGAGGACCGTACATCTTCTGATATTTCTCCCGGCCCTCCTTGGCCAGCTTCAGATAGGACCAGTAGAGCTGGAGCACCTCTTGGTCGTTCGCGTGGGTGTCTAGGTATAGATTCAGCTCCTTGGTGGCAAAGTCCAGTGCCATCAGTTCCACCAAAGCGGTGTTGGCCAACTTGGTCTTGGCCTGGATCGCCGCCTTGAAGGGCAGGTCCAGACCGGGGAAGAGCGTGCCGGTCTGCAGGGCCTCCATCCGGCTGAACCGGACAGGATTGGGCTCCTGCATGGGAATATAGGGAAACGCCAGCGGTGCGCAGCGGCCGGGCAGAGTACCCTGGCCGGTTCCGCAGTTGGCGGCAGGCATGTCAGGGGTTAAATTCGGTTTTTCCATCTGCGATGGCTCCCTCCTTGGAAAACGTGGCCTACGGCAGGAGACCGTGGGCCCAATCCATTCTATGCAGCAGAGTTGGAAGCTGCTCTTGATTTCATCCGCCGGAGGCGCTATAATCAGGAGCATATGGGATAAGCCTCCTGGCATACCCTCTTTTGGGGGTGTTGTCTGTGATCCTGTTGATTCGCAAGCGCCTGTTTCTGGGCTTAGGACTGTTCTGCTGCTTTTTCGTCTGTCTGGCCGCTGTGTTGTGGCTGGGACATCCGTCCCGCGTTCCGGCCTTTGCCGCGTTGGAGGACCCGCCGCTCACGGTGGTGATTGACCCCGGTCACGGCGGGGAGGATGGCGGTGCCGTCTCTCCAGGCGGCGTGGAGGAGGGACCGCTCAATCTGGCGGTGGCGCTGCGGGTCCAGGATCTGCTGCGCTTTGCCGGGCAGCCCACAGTGATGACCCGTACAGAGGATGTGTCCCTGGATGAAGGGGGCGACACGATCCGTGCCCGAAAGGCCTCTGATATCCGCCGCCGGGTGTCCATGGTGAACGAGACACCCAACGCCGTCCTGCTCAGCATCCACCAAAATAGCCTGCCGTCTTCTGTGGTCACCCACGGAGCCCAGGTATTCTGGAATACGGAGGAGGGGGCAGAGGCGCTGGCCCGGGTGATGCAGGATTCCCTGAATGGCCTCATCAACGCGGGGAATGAGAAGCATCCCAAGGCCATCCCTGGCACCATTTACCTGATGAAGCATGTGTCTGCGCCTGCGGTATTGGTGGAGTGCGGCTTCCTCTCCAATCCAGAGGAGACCATCATGCTGCAGGACCCGTCCTATCAAACAAAGCTGGCGGCGTCCATTGCCGCCGGATATCTGCGGCGCCTGGCCGGAGAGGAAGTTTCATGAAGCAAAAAACACTCTTTTACTGCACGGAGTGCGGAAACGAAACCGCAAAGTGGGCAGGGAAGTGCCCTGCCTGCGGTGCCTGGAATACCATTGTAGAACAGCCCACGCCGGCGAAACGCGGGGGGAAAAGCGCCGTAAAACCCGGCGTTTCCGCCTTTCACCGGGCCAGGCCTGTGACGGATCTTCCGGCGGACGAGAGCATCCGCTTTCTCACCGGCATGGGGGAACTGGACCGAGTTCTGGGCGGCGGCGCGGTGAAGGGCTCTCTGGTCCTGGTGGGCGGCGCTCCCGGCATCGGCAAATCCACACTGATGCTGCAGATCTGCAGCCGGCTGTGTGAGAGCGCGAAGGTGCTGTATGTATCCGGAGAGGAGTCGGAGCACCAGCTGAAGCTGCGTGCCAAGCGGTTACACGTGGAGAACGAACATCTGTTTGTTCTCTCGGAGACCAGCCTGAGCAGCGTTCTGGAGATCGTCGCGGAAGAGCATCCGGATTTCCTGATTGTGGACTCGATTCAAACCCTGTACAACGACAGTCTGGATTCCCCGGCGGGCAGTGTCAGTCAGGTGAAGGACTGCACCATGTCCCTGATGCAGCTGGCAAAAGGGCAGGGGATTACGGTGTTTGTCATCGGCCATGTCAACAAGGAGGGCTCCATTGCCGGGCCCAAAGTCCTGGAGCACATGGTGGACTGCGTGCTGTACTTTGAGGGGGATCAGCACACCTCTTACCGCATTCTGCGGGCGGCAAAAAACCGCTTCGGCGCCACCAATGAGATCGGTGTCTTTGAAATGCGGGACGAGGGACTGACCGAGGTGGAGAACCCCTCGGAGATGCTGCTCTCCGGCCGGCCGGACGATGCGCCGGGAACCTGTGTCACCTGTGTCATGGAGGGCGCCCGGCCGGTGCTGGCGGAGATCCAGGCCCTGGTGGTAACCGCCGGCGGCGGCAATCCCCGCCGCACCAGCAACGGCTTTGACTACAACCGCGCGTCGATGCTGCTGGCGGTGCTGGAGAAGCGTGGAGGATTGAAGATGTCCTCCTGCGACGCCTATCTCAACATCATCGGCGG
This sequence comes from Oscillibacter sp., assembly GCA_022796315.1. Taxonomy (GTDB): domain Bacteria; phylum Bacillota; class Clostridia; order Oscillospirales; family Oscillospiraceae; genus Oscillibacter. The sequence goes on from JAAWIL010000255.1 coordinate 18,493, forward strand.
TCTCTCGCTGGACGAGCCTGCCGCAGATTTGGCCGCCGTCATTGCCTTGGCCTCCAGCTATCTGGACCGGCCGGTGCCCGGGGACCTGGCCGCCATCGGCGAGGTCGGACTGACGGGGGAGCTCCGAAGCGTCAGTCAATTGGGCCAGCGGATCAGTGAGGCCCACCGTCTGGGCTTCAAACAGTGTTTGATTCCGGCCCACCGGGCGGAACAAGCCCCGCCGGGAATCCGTCTGATCCCGGTGCGGAATATCGGTGAGGCAATCCGAGCCGCGCTGCGTCCGTCGGGATAAAATGGATACACGCGCCGCCCAGGGCCGGCATTCCAGCGGCCGCGGCACTGTCCAGAGTACACAGCCCATCCGATTGATAGACGCAGGTGCTGGTGCATGGAATCAAACTCATAAACGCACACCATCCGTTCTGTTAATTTCCGCTTGTGGATCTTAAGCATAGCTTGACCAGGAATTGAAATTTTATCACGCAGAGGGGAGGTTTTGCGGTTTCTGACACAATTGAACAAAATGATAATTTTGTTCAATTCGGGGGAGAAGAAAACCGGTTTTCAGCTATAGACCGGCTCCGTACACAGCCGCAGCTTCGATTATGACGGATTATCGTACCGACGCGCCGCAGATCCTGCGGGATTTTCTATCCTACCATGAGACGGTCAAGGCGCATTCCAAACGGACCGTGGACGAATACTATTTGGATCTGCGGAATTTCTTCCGCTACATGAAACAGATTCGGACGCCGGCTCTGGCGGATCAGGCGCTGGACGAGATCGACATCATGGACATCGACCTGGACTTCGTGGGTTCCGTGACGTTGACGGACATCTACAGCTATATGACGTATCTCAGCCGGGACCGGATTCTGCACCAGAACAGCGCAAAATCCGACTATGGTCTGAATGCCGCGTCTCGCTCCCGCAAGATCGCCACCATCCGGTCCTTCTACAACTACCTGACCAATAAGATGCACCTGCTTCGTGAAAATCCTGTCAAAGATATTGACTCCCCGAAGCTGAAAAAAACCCTGCCCAAATATCTGACCCTGGACGAGAGCATCCAGCTCCTGGACACCGTGGACGGCAAAAATCAGGAGCGGGATTACTGCATTTTGACCTTGTTCTTAAATTGCGGCCTGCGTATTTCCGAGTTGGTGGGTCTGAACTGCTCAGACATTCAGGAGGATGCCCTGCGGGTGCTGGGCAAAGGCAATAAGGTCCGTATCCTCTACCTGAACGACGCCTGTCAGGACGCCCTGCGGCGGTATCTGGCTGTCCGGCGTCCCATTACGGGCCGGGATCAGGACGCGCTGTTTCTCTCCTCCCGCAATGAGCGGATCAGCCGCTCTATGGTCCACGCCATGGTCAAAAAGCGCCTGGGCGCCGCCGGGATTGACAGCTCCCAATACTCCTCCCACAAGCTGCGCCACACCGCCGCCACACTGATGCTGCAAAATGGAGTTGATGTCCGGTCCGTGCAGGAGGTTCTGGGGCATGAGCATCTGAATACCACGGAAATTTATACCCATGTTGACAATGAATCCCTCCGGATTGCCGCAAAGGCAAATCCCTTGTCAAAGGTTCGGAAATCAAAGAAATCTGACGATTCGACGTAAAGAAACGCCGTCCAGCTTGGACGGCGTTTCTTGGTAAATATTCTATGGCCGCATGGTTCCCAGGATATGGACAAAGCGGATTTCCCGGTACTCGTAGGTGCTCAGCGGGCGGTTGTCAGCGTCGTAGCTGTGGGCGGCGATCAGCACATTTTCCGGCGTCGCGGGATTGCCTACGGATACCACAATGGGCGAGTGCTGAAACTCCGTTCCCTTGAAGGATAATTGAATCAGATCTCCCTGCCGCAGCTGTTCCAGGCCGCACGGCTCCCCAATCGGCCCCACAGAGGGCCCCTTCCTGGTGAGGAAGTTGTAGAGATAGGGAACGCCCGTCCAAGCCGGGGCCTTTTGATCGGGGCCAATGTAGTACCAGCCGTAAGTCGGTGTAAAATTCATGACGCCGCTGCCGGCAAAAATACACTGGGAGGCAAAATTGGTGCAGTCTCCCCCGAGGTTTTCATAGTCGTAAAAGGCGGGATTCCGGCCATAGGCCCACTGGTGGGCATACAGCACCACCGCCCGGCGGTCGTAATCCTGTACAAAACGCATACACACTCCCCTCCCCTGCTTCCAGCATATGCGGCAGGCGGGCCGGGGGGTACTGGGGAGCGCACTCACGCCCCCAAACAGATCAGTCGTTGCTCTCCCAGTTGTGCCAGACGTTTTGCACGTCGTCGCTGTCCTCCAGCATGTCGATGAGCTTCTGCATATTCTTCAGATCGCCCTCATCGGAGAGGACAATGTAGTTCTGGGGCACCATCTCGATCTCCGCGCTGACGAAAACGTACCCCTTCTCCTCCAGGGCCTTCACCACATCGTTGAACGCGTCGGGATCTGTAGTGACCTCCAGGGCGTCGCCGTCGGCGTTGAAATCGGCGGCGCCGGCCTCCAGGGCATCCATCATGACGGTGTCCTCATCCAGTTCTCCCTCGGAGTTGTCCATAATGATGACGCCCTTCCGGTCAAAGGACCAGCTGACGCAGCCCTGCGCACCCAGATTTCCGTTGCACTTGTCAAAGGCGTGGCGGACCTCCGGCGCGGTGCGCTGGCGGTTGTCCGTAAGGGCGTCCACAATGACAGCCACGCCGCCAGGGCCGTATCCCTCGTAGGTGACCGCCTCAAAGTTGTCCGTGTTACCGGCGCCCAGGGCTTTGTCAATGGTGCGCTTGATGTTGTCGTTGGGCATATTCACAGCCTTGGCCTTGGCAACCACGGTGGCCAGACGGGAGTTGTTGGCAGGATCGCCGGAACCGCCCTCCTTGACCGCCACGATGATCTCCCGGGCAATTTTGGTGAACGCCGCAGAGCGCTTTGCATCGGCCGCGCCCTTGGTTTTTTGAATATTATGCCACTTGGAATGTCCAGACATATGTTTAGTCTCCTTCTACAAAATATTGAATGACTTCCCGATGGGAAGAGGATTTTTCTGCGGTCAGCGTTGGAAAACGCGCCGTGAGCGCGTGGATCAGCTTCCGGCAGACCGGGTCCTCCGTTGGAAAATGGCCCGCGTCAATCAGGTTGATCCCCTTCCCTTTCGCGTCCAGGAAGGTATGATAGGTGAGGTCCGATGTGACAAAGGTGTCACATCCCGCCAGAATGGCCGCCTCCGCATAGTCCCCGCAGGCGCCCCCGCCTACGGCGACCCGGCAGACCGGTTTTCCGGCGCCGGCATATCGGACGCCGTTGCTGTGCAAGGCCCGGCAGACGAACCGGGAAAACTCCGCCAGGGGCATGGGCGAAGGCAGAGTGCCCATGCGGCACAGCCCCTCCTCATCCCCCAGAGGCCCAGGGTCGATCAGCTCCAGCGCCTCCGCCAGGCAGTCGTTGACTCCGCCGGCGGCTGTGTCCAGATTCGTGTGCATACAGATGGCGGAGAGATTCCCCCGCAGCAGCTTCATCAGCAGATGCCCCTGGGGTGTGTCGCTGCGGACGGTCTGCACCGGCAGCCACTTGCAGTTCATCACCGGGTGATGGGCCACAATCAGCTGGCAGCCCTTGGCAATCGCCTCGTCCGCTACCTCCTCCGTGATGTCCAAAGCCACCAGCACATGGGAGACCTCCTGCTCCGGTTCCCCCAGCAGCAGCCCCACGTTGTCCCAGCTGGCGGCGCCGTCTTTCGGCGCCAGCGTGAAGAGCTGGTGTTCAATTTCCCGAACCGTTGGCATGGCGCCACTCCTCTCTCATCACCAGCAGCGCGGTGAGAATGTCCCGCAGCCGGTCCGCTTTTGCCTGGTCCTCCGGCCGCCTGGAACGGCCAAGACCGGCCACGGCGCCCTGGAGATAAATGATCTTTTCCAGAATGTACCGCTCCCCCAAGGGGTCATGGAGCAGCTTCGCGCCGCCCCAAAGCTGTCCCAAGGACAGCGTCATCCTTCCCGCCGCCGCCTCCAGGACCGGATAAATGGTCCCGCGGTCACGCACCAGGGCCTCCCGAGTGATCTGAAAGCCGTGCTCCATCAGGAAGGACCGGAGCTTTTCCGCTCTTGTCTGAGGCTGAAGCAGCAGCGTGTGGCGGCCGTCCGCCGTCCAGGGGGCCGCGCTTAAAATGGATGCAATATTCTCTCCGCCCATACCGGCGATGACGATGGTATCGCACTCCTCCGGCCCGATCTCCATCAGGCCGTCACAGAGGCGGAATTCCAGCATCACTCCATAGGCCGCCGCGGTCTCTTTCGCCCTGGAGAGCGGGCCGCTGCGCAGGTCGGCGGCAATGGCGGCGCGCACCTGGCGGCGGAGCATCAGCCAGACCGGCAGATGGCCGTGGTCGGTACCGATATCCGCCAGACGGGCGCCGGAGGGCACCCAGTCCGCCAAACGGCGCAGCCGGGGCGTCAGCTCCAGTTCCCGGCGTTCCGGGCCGGAGCGCGGCGGAAGGACGCATACGGCCTTGTCCGCATGCGTCCCCGCAGATCCGCAGTTACTGCTGTTTGTTGGCTTCCTCATTGACCAGCTTCAGGAGCTTCTCCACATCCACGCCATGAACGGCGCAGGCTTCCTCTACGGTCTCTCCTCTGGACGCGCCGCAGCCCAGGCAGTGCATGCCAATGGACAGGAAGATCGGCGCGGTCTGGGGAGCGATATCCAGAACCTCACCAATGATGGTATCTTTCGTAATCTGAATCATTTGAGATGTTCCTCCATCCAAGATTTTATTGTCAGCGCAGTTGACGATTAACGGAAACATTATACTGTATCATCCACGTAAATTCAATAGAAATTCCAAGAAAATTGTGGGATCAGGAAAGTCCGCAGTCCGCACGCCGTTGGAGGACCCCGGCCAAGAAAAACCGGAGACGCGGCGCGTCTCCGGTTTCATCAGATCCTTATGCCTTGCCGTTGCAGCCCAGGACGTCCACCAGCTTGTGGCGGACCAGCTCCTTGATGTTGGCGCGGGCGGGCTTGAGGTACTCGCGGGGGTCGAACTTGTCGGGATGCTCGTTGAAGAACTGACGGATGGTGCCCGTCATGGCCAGGCGCAGGTCAGAGTCGATGTTGATCTTGCACACGGCGCTCTTGGCGGCCTCCCGCAGCTGGGACTCGGGGATGCCCACGGCGTCGGGCATCTTGCCGCCGTTGGCATTGACCATCTTCACATACTCCTGGGGCACGCTGGAGGAGCCGTGGAGCACGATGGGGAAGCCGGGCAGGCGCTTGACGACCTCCTCCAAAATGTCGAAGCGCAGAGGGGGCGGGACCAGCTCGCCCTTCTCGTTGCGGGTACACTGGGCGGCGGTGAACTTGTACGCACCGTGGCTGGTGCCGATGGCGATGGCCAGGGAGTCGCAGCCGGTCTTGGAGACGAACTCCTCCACCTCCTCGGGACGGGTGTAGTGGGACTCCTCAGCGGAGACGCTGACCTCGTCCTCCACGCCGGCCAGAGCGCCCAGCTCGGCCTCCACCACCACGCCGTGGTCATGGGCGTACTCCACCACCTTCTTGGTGATCTCGATATTCTCCGCGAAGGGCTTGGAGGAGGCGTCGATCATGACGGAGGTGAAGCCGCCGTCGATGCAGGACTTGCAGGTCTCGAAGCTGTCGCCGTGGTCCAGATGGAGCACGATGGGGATCTCGGGGCACTCAATCACAGCGGACTCCACCAGCTTCACAAGATATGTGTGGTTGGCGTAGGCCCGGGCACCCTTGGACACCTGGAGAATCACGGGAGCCTTCTCCTCGCGGCAGGCCTCGGTAATTCCCTGTACAATCTCCATGTTGTTGACATTGAAGGCGCCGATGGCATAGCCGCCGCTGTAGGCCTTCTTGAACATCTCGGTAGAAGTGACCAATGGCATAGCAATCATCTCCTGAATCTTTTAGTTTGATTTGACAGTTTGCGGAAAGGGAAAACGATTTTCCGATAAGATAATATCACAAAAAAAATAAAATGCAAGTATTTACAATTCTTTTTTTCAATGATATGATGGAACCACCTGAATTTGAATCAAGTTGAGGAGGCATTTTTCATGAGTGAACTGAAAGGCGCATGTATCTTCGGCCAGTCGGGCGGCCCCACTTCCGTCATCAACGCCAGTGCCTATGGTGTCATCAGCACGGCGCTGAAGAATCCCAACATCACCCGTGTTCTGGGTGCGGAGCACGGCATCAAGGGCGTGTTGAACGACCGGCTCTTTGACATGGGGCAGGAGGACCCCGAGGAGCTGGAGCTGCTGAAGTACACCCCTTCCTCTGCGCTGGGCTCCTGCCGCTACAAAATCGCGGACCCAGATGTGGACGACACGGACTACAAGCGCATTCTGGAGATCTTCAAGAAGTATGACGTCCGTTATTTCTTCTACAACGGCGGAAACGACTCCATGGACACCTGCAACAAGATCAGCAAGTATATGCAGAAGGTGGGCTATGAGTGCCGGGTCATGGGCGTGCCCAAGACCATTGACAACGACCTCTTCGGCACCGACCACTGCCCCGGCTTCGCCTCTGCCGCCAAGTATATTGCCACCAGCTGCATGGAGGTCTATCAGGACGCCCGGGTGTATGACACCGGCATGATCTGCGTCATCGAGATCATGGGCCGCCACGCCGGCTGGCTGGCCGGCGCCTCCGCCCTGGCGACAGCCTATGGCGCAGGACCGGATCTGGTCTACCTCCCCGAGGTGGACTTTGACATGGAGCAGTTCCTCTCCGACGTGGACCGGATCTACAAGGAGAAGGGCAACTGCATGGTCGCCGTGAGCGAGGGCATCCACTACGCCGACGGCTCCTTCGTCTCCGAGGCGAAGACCTCCGCCACCGACGGCTTTGGTCATGCCCAGCTGGGCGGTCTCGCCGCCACGCTGGCCGAGGCCTGCAAGGAGCGCACCGGCGCCAAGGTTCGCGGCATCGAGCTGAGTCTGCTCCAGCGCTGCGGCGCGCACCTGGCCTCCGAGACCGACATTGAGGAGAGCTTCATGTCCGGCAAGGCCGCCGTGGAAAACGCCGTGGCCGGTATTACGGACAAGATGGTGGGCTTTGAGCGCAGCTATGAGGACGGCCAGTACGTCTGCCGGACCAAGCTGCTGGGGCTCACCGACGTGGCCAACACAGAGAAGAAGGTCCCCCTGGAATGGATCAACGCCGCCCACAACGGCGTGGAGAAGGCCTTCATCGACTATGCCTTGCCCCTGATCCAGGGCGAGCCCAAGACGCCCCGGAAGGACTCCCTGCCCCGTTTTGCCAAGCTGAAGAAGGTGCTGGCAAAATAATCGCGCTCCGCGTAACTTGACATTCCGCGAAGACGGTGTGACCTCTTTGTATGAGGTGACGCCGTCTTTGCCATACTGAATTTGGTGACGAAATAATGAGAACGTTGTTGAAACAAGGAACGGCACTCTGCCTGACGCTGGCGCTGTGCGCGGCCCTCTTCCCTGCCGCCTCCGCTGCGGGCTTCCGGGATGTTCCCCAAACCCATTGGGCCCGTCAGGAGATCACGGATATGGCGGCCAAGGGATATCTCCAAGGCAGTAACGGAAAATTCCGCCCGGGTGAATTCATCAGCAAGCAGGCGTTCCTATCCATGGTCTGCCGGGCATCCGGCCTGGATGACCGCAATCTGCAAAGCGGCGGCAGCTGGGCTGATCCCGCCATTGCCTATGGCCAGTATTTTGGCTGGTTCCAGGCCCAGGACATGAACGCCCGCGGCGAACCCATCACCCGGGAATTTGCCGCGCAGCTGCTGGTCAAGGCGCTGTTTCCTGAGGAGCCCTCCGATCAGGGTGCTCAGGTAAATTTTACAGACCTCTCACAGATCTCGGCGGCCCGCCTGCCCTACGTGCAGTCCGCAGTTCGGCTGGGGCTGGTAACGGGCTACGAGGATGGCCGCTTTGATCCGCAGGGTTCTCTTACCCGGGCCGCTGCGGCGGTGATCCTCTCCAGAGCGCTGAAGCAGCAGAGCGCAGCGGCTCCCGGCGCCTCTGTTCAGGTCCCCATTCTGATGTACCACGACATCTCCTATCTGGGCAGCGGCTATTCCAAGACGCCGGAGATCTTCAAAAAGCAGCTGCAGGAGCTGAAAAACGCCGGTTTCCACGCCGTATTCTTCTCCCAGGTCATCGACTACGTGGAAAAGGGCACTCCCCTGCCCAGCAAGCCCATCGTCATCAGCATTGACGACGGCTACCAGAGCAATTACACCTATGTCCTCCCCATCCTGCGGGAGCTGGACATGAAGGCGGAGATCTCCGTCATCGGCGACGCCATCCAGTGGGCCGACTGGGGCATGAACTGGGATCAGGTCCGGGAAATGGCGGAGAGCGGTCTGGTGTCCTTCCAGGCCCATACCAGGTCTCTCCACGGCGATACCAGTGCTCAGGGCGGGCGCCTGGGGGTGCTGAAAAGTCCCTCTGAGAATTGGAACACCTATGTGAAGATCCTGGGCGACGATACCAAGGCGATTCTGAAACAGATCGAAGCGGAAACAGGCGTTCGTCCCCAGGTGTACACCTACCCCAGGGGCAAGTGGAACACAATGGCAGAGGCCGTGAGCGCACGGATTGGCTTCCGGGCCTCCCTGACCACCAAGGATGGCGTGGCGTCGGTCCGCCAGGGCGAGCCTTCCTCTCTGCGGCTGATGGATCGGATCGGCATGGATTTCCGCAACGGCAGCGTGGTCTCCGTTCTGGGGCAGTTTGGATATCGTGGATAATACTGGAACACTCGTTCAAGCAGCAAGCCGCCGGCAAATGCCGGCGGCTTGTGTCTTGGGTCTTCTGATCAGGAAGACGATTGGTTCTTCTGGTAAATGGTCCACAGCCCCTCCAGCAAAAGGTGCTTGTCATAGACAATCAGGTTCCGGGTGTACTTCACGATCACCGGCGCGCTGCCGCCGGTGGCCACCACACTGACCTCCTGACCGGGGAACTCCCCCCGGATACGGTCGATGATCCCATCCAGCATTCCCGCGCTGCCATAGACAATTCCGGAGCGCATACAGTCCTCCGTATTCTTGCCGATGAGGCTCTTGGGGTGCTGGAGAGAGATGGCCGGAAGCTGGGCTGTCCGGCGGTTCAGCGCCTCCAGGGAAACATGAATTCCCGGCAGCAGGAGACCTCCCTCATAGGTCCGCTCCTGCGAGACCACGCCGATGACCGTGGCGGTGCCCATATCAATAATGATGATCGGCGGCTGAAACTTCTCCACCGCCGCCACAGCGTCCGCCACGATATCTGCCCCCACCTGCGTCTGCATCGCCAGGCGGAGGTCCAGACCGGTCCGGACGCCGGGCCCCACCACCATGGGCGGCCGGCCCAGCAGACGGGTCAGCGCTTTTTCCATCATGAAGTTCAGGGGCGGCACGACGCTGCAGAGGATTGCTCCGGTAATTTTGGTGGAATCTACCTGGTGCAGAGTGAAGAGGTTCATAAAATCCACGCTGATCTGGTCTGCCGTCTTGCGGCTGTCCGTATTCAGGGAGGCGTGCATCCGCAGGTTCTTCTCCCGGTCAAACAGCCCGACAGATATGGTGGAGTTTCCAACGTCAACGGCAAGAAGCATAGAGCGCCCTCCCTCGTCTGGACCCGTTCAGGCGGGAATCTCTCCGGAATCCCGCACAGGTCTATTATCGATGATCTTTTATGCTATCACGATTTGCCCGCACTTGCAAGTCCTACCTGGGCGGTACTTCTGGCGCTGTCCGAAACCACCGCATCTTCCCGGCTCTGAAGAAAGATGCCAGAACCATCATGTCCATTGCGGCAGTAGTTGTGTAAAGCAAAACACCTGTATCCGGTTTCCGGCTGCGGCGTTGCCTTATCCCAAAATCCCAAGATGCTCCAATAGGATTTTCACACCCAGTAAAATCAAAATAATCCCCCCGGACAGCTCAGCCCGCTTCTTGTACCGGGCGCCGAAGAAGTTGCCTGCGGCCACTCCTGCCAGGGACAGGCAGAAGGTGGTGCAGCCGATGATGGCGATGGCCGGCAGGATCAGGACCTCCAAAAAGGCGAAGGTCACACCCACGGCCAGTGCGTCAATACTGGTAGCTACGGACAGCACCAGCAGACGCCGGAGACTCAATGTGACGGTGCTGTCCGCTGCTTCCTCCGGCCCCAACGCCTCCCGGATCATGTTGGCGCCGATCAGGCCCAACAGCACAAAGGCCACCCAATGGTCAATACTCTGGATCTGTCCGGCAAACTGGGACCCCAGCATCCAGCCCAGGAAGGGCATCAGCGCCTGAAATCCCCCGAAAAACAGGGCGATTACCGCGGCGTTCCGCCAGTTTATTTTCGGCATACACAGCCCCTGGCAGATGGCCACGGCAAAGGCGTCCATGGAAAGTCCCACGCCGGTCAACAGCAGTTCCAGTGTGCTCATGTGCCCCCTCCTTACATAAAATATTACTTCTGAACGGAAAAGCCGGAAGTAATACGTGCCATGTTTTGCGGCTTCAATCCAATGGTATGATTTCCGAAGTTTTAATTCGGAAATCATATCAACAAACGACCGGCACAGGCCGGCGAATTATCAGACTGTCCGGCGTCACCGCGCAGTCATAGGCGCGGACCTGTACCCCGGCGGCAGCCGCCTCACGCAGCGCCTGGCCAAAGGCCGGGTGGGTAACGTCATTGGGCGAAACACTTCGCACGCCCTCCATCTGCACCACAAAAAACAGCGTCGCGTCTAGACCGGACTCCACCGCCCGCTGCAACTCCTGAATGTGCCTGACGCCCCGCTCCGTGGGGGCGTCAGGAAAGCGGGCGAGGCCGTCCTCCTCCAGGGTAACCCCCTTCACCTCCACCAGGTGCGCCCCCCTTGGCGTCTCCAGGCAGAAATCCAGCCGGGACTCCCCATAGGAGAACTCCGGCCGCACCGCAGTCACCTCCGGCAGGAAGCCGCCGGAACGGACCCACTCGGCAAAGACCTGATTGGGCGCTTGGGCGTCCATGTTGATGAGCAAACTCCCCTTTTTTACCGCGATGAGGTCGTAGGCGGTCTTCCGTTTGGCCCCGGTCCCCCTCTCCAGGTAGACCTCCGCCCCTGGAACCAGCAGCTCCCGGCAGCGGCCGGTATTTTTTACGTGAACCGTCTGAACGCCCTCCGCCGTCTCTACCTGTGCGATGAACCGATTCGGCCTTGCCAGGAACCGTCCCGGAATGACAGCCTGATAGCGCATTTTATTCTCTCCTCTTCCACAAGATACCAGTTGGAGGCTCGTCTCAGTATAGCAGAAATCACCCTATAAATCCCACCAATATAATCGTTTACATGCGCAAAAATTTCGGCATAATAGCCAAACAAAAGAGGAATAAATTTTTGGAAAGAGGATTGTTTTTTATAATAAAAATTGTTACAATACGATTGATTACAAATTAGGAGGGAGCATATGCCAGAATATGGAAGTTTATTTGTCTGCCTGATGGGCATGGGCACCGTGTTTTTCGGGCTCATCTGCCTCATCGTCCTGACGACGATCATGGGCAAGATCGTGGGCGGTCACGCGGCCCCCACCGTCTCCGCCCCCGCCTCTGCCGCGGCGGTCTCCGCCGCCCCGGAGGGCAACCGTCAGGAGATCGCCGCCGCCGTCTCCGCCGCCATCGCGGAGGAGCTGGGCACGGACATCACAGGCATCCGGATCGTATCCATGAAAAAACTGTAAGAGGAAAAAGGAGAGAGCAACATGAAAAAGTACAGAGTCACTGTCAACGGCACCGCCTATGAGGTCGAGCTGGAGGAGCTGACCGGCGCCGCCCCCGCCCCTGCTGCCGCTCCCGCCGCGGCCCCTGCCGCCGCCCCCGCCGGAGGTGAGCAGGTCACCAGCCCCATGCCCGGCACCATCCTGGACATCAAGGTCAGCCAGGGCGCTTCCGTCAAGAAGGGCGATGTGCTGATGGTCCTGGAGGCCATGAAGATGGAGAACGAGATCATGTGCCCCTGCGACGGCACCGTGGCCTCTATCAACACCTCCAAGGGCGCGGCGGTGGAGTCCGGCACTCTGCTGTGCGTCATCCAGTAAGGCACTGGAGGGCAATGTATGGAAGCGATTCTGGATTTTGTAAACAGCACGGGTTTTGTGCTGTTTGCCCAGGGGGACAACTGGAAGTGCCTGGTGATGATCGTCATCGCCTGCGGCCTTCTGTACCTGGGTATCGTCAAGAAATTTGAGCCGCTGCTGCTGGTGCCCATCGCCTTCGGCATGCTCATCACCAACCTCCCCGGCGCCAATATGTTCCATGAGATCTTCTTTGCCGGCGGGCATATCCACTGGG
>JAAWIL010000197.1 GCA_022796315.1 Oscillibacter sp.
GAAGTCCACCGTCAGGCCGTTTCACGGCCCCTGGGGCGCCTATGCGCCCCAGGGTTGAAAAGAAGCATTTGCTTCTTTTCAACTGCGGTGACTATAGAAGAGCGAACAAACCCCCAAACTGAGAGCACCTTTGCCGCCCGAAGGGCGGCAAACAGCGTCCTCCCTCAGGAGGAACGCCTCCCCTCCCTTCCTGCGTTTGCCCTGCCCCGCCGCATCCGGCCCCTTGCCTGCGCCCCCCCGGATATGATATAGTATGCCGGTACCGGCACACAAAATCCACCATAAACGGGAGGCCTCCCATGCACCTTCGTCCCTATGCCCCCTCTGACTGCCCCGTCCTCGCGGAGCTCTTCCGGGATACGGTCCACACCGTGACCCGGCGCGACTACACAGCGGCCCAGCGGGCCGCCTGGGCCGGCGGCGCCTCGGACCTTACGGCCTGGAACCGCTCCTTTCTGGCTCACCATACCCTGGTTGCCTTGGAGGACGGCGTTGTCGCCGGGTTTGGGGATCTGGACCCCAGCGCCGGCTACTTGGACCGGCTCTACGTCCACAGGGACTTCCAGCGCCGGGGCATCGCCTCCGCCCTCTGCGACGCCCTGGAAGGGGCCGTCTCCGGCGAGCGGGTCGCCACCCACGCCTCCATCACGGCCAAGCCCTTTTTCCTGCGCCGGGGATACCAGGTGCTCCGGGAGCAGCAGGTCCTCCGGCACGGTGTCACCCTCACCAACTTTGCAATGGAAAAGCCCCTGGCCGGCGCGGCCCGCGGATTTCCCGTTGCGCCCTGCCGGAAAGTATGATATAATGCGTTCAAATAAGTAATTCCACCGGATTTCGGCCCGCTTTCGGCGGGCAGGGACGCCGGGAAACCTTATCTCACAATCCCCCGCCGCCAACCGCGGGGGGACAGGAGGCGCAGGATGAACAAGGTCATCACCATCAGCCGGGAGTACGGCGCCGGCGGCCACAGCATCGGCCACCGGGTAGCCCAGGAGCTGGGCATTGAGATCTACGACAAGGATATCGTCCGGGAGACCGTGAAGGCCAGCGGCTTTGACACGGAGCTGGTCCAGCGGGAGGAAGAGGAGATCAGCCGCAGCAGCGCGTTCCTCAAGAACATCCTCTCCAGCAGCGCCTACTACCACGACACCCAGGACGCGATCCACGAGGTGCAGCAGGCGGTCATCCTGCACCTGGCCCAAAAGGGACCCTGTGTGATCCTGGGCCGCTGTGCCGACGAGGTCCTGCGGAGAAGCGGCATCCCCTGCCTCAACGTCTTCCTCCACGCCGGCCCCCTTCACCGGGCCGCCCGCGTCCAGGAGCTCACCGGCGTCAGCGACGCCACGGAGCTCCAGCGGATCATGACCAGGAAGGACCTGAGCCGCAGCAAGTACTACACCCACTACACCGGCCGCCCCTGGGGGGACAGCCACAACTACCACCTGGCCCTGGACACCGGCATTCTGGGAAATGACCTGTGCGTCCAGACCATCCTGGCCGCCGCCAACCGCTGACGCATCCGTCATTTCCCAGGAGGAACCCATGTTTACCGGCTTTACCGACGAGACGGTGGACTTCCTGTGGGGCATCCGCTTCAACAACGAGCGGACGTGGTTTGAAGCCCACAAGGAGATCTACCTGACCCAATTCTACCGCCCCATGTGCGCCCTGGCCGACGAGCTGTACGCCTTTATGGCAGAACAGCGCCCGGACCTGGGGCTGATCCGCAAGGTCACCCGGATCTACCGGGATGCCCGCCGCCTCCATGGCCGGGGGCCTTACAAGGAGTGCCTGTGGTTCTCTGTAGAGCAGCCCTCGGAGCAGTGGACCTCCCGCCCCACCTTCTGGTTTGAGCTGACCCCTGACGGCTGGAGCTACGGCATGGGCTACTGGATGCCCAAGCCCGTCACCATGGCCAAGCTCCGGGCCCGGATCAGCCGGGACCCCAAGCCCATGGAGCAGCTGACCCGCAGGCTCCGGGGCCAGGCGGAGTTCTCCCTGGAGACGGAGAACTACAAGCGCCCCAAAGCCGCCGCTCCCGCGCCCCTGCTGGAGCCCTGGTATCAGGCCAAGTCCTTCTCCCTCATCCACCAGGACAAGCTCACCGAGGAGCTGTTTGGCCGGGACATTGTGGAACGGCTGAAGAGCGGGTGGACCTTTCTCCTGCCCTACTACGACTATTTTATTACGCTGGATGGAGATCCGGACCCCGCGCGGTAGTTCCGCCGGGGCGGCCCTATGGGCCGCCCCGGTTTTTTTGTTCCCAGAGTTGCATTTGCGGGAAAACTGCGGTATCATAGACGAGATATCGTCAACGCAGTTGAACCGGAGTTGTGACTCCTTTTCACCTGACGGACCATGGGTCCGCCGATGCACGGAGCGCATTTGCGTTTCCTATGAACCCATGCGCGGGCCGCCGCTTTGCGGCGGTCTGTTGAAAAGAATCCATGATTCTTTTCAACCGCGCTGGCTATAAACAGCCGTCAACACAGTTGACGGCCCTGAGACAAAGGAGCGATTGCTATGAAAGCCTGTCCTGACCGCAGCAGTGCCCTGGCCCTGCTGAAAAAGTACAACACCGAGTCCTTCCACCTTCAGCACGGCCTGACCGTGGAGGGCGTCATGCGCTGGTACGCCGTGGAACTGGGCTGCGGCGAAGACGCAGAGTTCTGGGCCACTGTGGGCCTGCTCCACGACGTAGACTATGAGAAGTGGCCGGAGGAGCACTGCCGGAAGGCCCCCGAGCTGCTGGCGGAGATCGGGTGCAGCGAGGAGCTCATCCACGCCGTGTGCAGCCACGGCTACGGTCTGTGCTCCGACGTGGAGCCCGTCCACCTGATGGAGAAGGTCCTCTTCGCCGCCGACGAGCTGACGGGGCTCATCGGCGCGGCAGCCAAAATGCGCCCCAGCAAGAGCTGCCGGGACATGGAGGTGAGCTCCCTGAAAAAGAAGTTCAAGGACAAAAAGTTCGCCGCCGGGTGCTCCCGGGACGTGATCCAAACCGGCGCCGAGCGCCTGGGCTGGACCCTGGAGGAACTGCTGGAAAAGACCCTTCTGGCCCAGCGGAGCTGCGAGGAAGCCGTGAACGCGGAACTGGCCCTGTAAAAAAGCGGACCGATGGAGAAGATCTGGCGCCGGTTCCTCCTGGCGGACGTCGTATTGACCCTGGGAGGGCTCCTCTTGATTCTGGGATTCTACCTCTTCTGCCTGGTGCGGTTCAGCGATTTCATGATGCTGGGAGCCCTGATCATGTTCCTGATGGACCTCCTCGGCCTGGTCCTGCTGGGCGCGGCGGCGGCTGCCCTCTTCTTCTCCCGTCTGTTCCGGTTCCATATCGGGATTCTGGTGGGTACGCTGCTCCAGCTGTGCTATGGCGCGGGCTACACCTGGTTTCTGGTGAAGACAGAGATGACCTTCCTGACACCGGGCCAGGCGGGCGGTCCCGTGGCGCTGGCGCTGGGTCTCGCGGGACTGGCGGTATACCTCTCCATCCCCAGGAGGCGCCGGGGGTGGGACGCGCCGGTCTCCTCCGGGCAGACTCCGCTCTGACGCGCCCGTCATGCTGCCAATCGCAAAACAGGTCCGCCGGCAAACTGCCGGCGGACCTCTTTATCTGTTCCCTTAGAGCCTGTTTAAAATCTCCCCGCGCATGTCTTGGCGGCGTATTTTCCGCCCTGACTGCGTTAAAAATCCTTGCCATCCGTCAGGATGCCTGC
>JAAWIL010000198.1 GCA_022796315.1 Oscillibacter sp.
CTTGCCATCCGTCAGGATGCCTGCGGATTTTTGCCTTGCAGGGCAAAAAATCCACTCGCCAATCCATACACGTCGAGATTTTAAACAGGCTCTAAGAGATTTTCCAGGGGCGGGAGCGCCTCAGAAAACGGAAAGGCCGGAAGCAGTCATCGCAGATTCAGGCGAAATCGCGGCAAGCGCATCCGACCCCTTCCGCGTCTGCGGAGCGTCCCGGCACTCCGCGCGCTCCTCATTTCAGCTCGTCCAGGGTCAGGGAAAAGCTCCCCAGAAAGGTCTCCAGAAAATACGTCACCTCCGGCAGGCTGCAGCGCTCCAGCGCGGCCCGGGTCTGTGCGGCGGCGTCCCGGAATTCGGCGTTTCCGGCCTTCAGCTCCTCCAGGCACTTGATGTGGGCGGAGAGCTTGTCCGCCGCCTTCACCAGGCGCTCCACCTCGCCGTCCACCTCCGTCAGCACCGGGACGTAGGCCTGCCGCAGCTCCGGCGGCAGCATCTCCAGCAGCTTTGCCGCCGCCACCCGCTCCACGTCCTTGTAGGCGCTGCGGATGGCGGGGTTGTCATATTTGATGGGGGTGGGCATGTCCCCGGTGAGGATCTCGCTGGCGTCGTGGTACAGCGCCGCCGCCGCCACGGCGCCGGGGTCGATCTGCCCGCCGAATTTCTCGTTGCGGATCACCGCCAGGGCGTGGGCCAGCACCGCCGCCTGGTGGCTGTGCTCCTGGACGTTCTCCGGCGCGGTGTTGCGCATGAGGGCCCAGCGCTGGATGAAGCGCATCCGGGAGATATAGGCAAAAAAGTGACTTCTCATCTCAGTCCTCCAAGAGCTCTCCTGTGAGAATTTCTCCGTCCGTGCCGGTGATCCGCACACGCCGGAGCCGGTTGTGCAGAGCCATCTCCGCCGTCCCCGCCAGCACCTCCATGTAGTTGGGGGCGTGGCCCAGGAATCTCCCCTCCCGGGGCTGCTCAAAGAGGACGGGGTACGTCTCCCCCACACAGCCCCGGAGATAGGCGGCCCGCATCTCCTCCGCCGCGGCGGCGGCCCGCCTGGCCCGCTCCGCCTTGACGGCCTTGGGCACCTGGACCATCTCCGCCGCCGGGGTGCCCGGGCGAATGGAGTATGGGAAAATGTGCATCCTGGCAAAGCCGCACCGGCGGATAAAGTCCAGGGTCTGCTCAAACTCCTCCTCCGTCTCCTCCGGGAAGCCGGTAATGAGGTCCGTGGTGAGGGCGGGGCGGTCAAAATAGTGGTTCAGCAGCTCCACGGACCGGAGATACCGGGCGGTATCGTACTTCCGGTTCATGCGGCGCAGGGTCTCGTCGCAGCCGCTCTGGAGGGACAGGTGGAACTGGGGACACAGGTCCGGCAGGGCCGCGCACCGGCGGCAGAAGTCCTCCGTAACCGTGCGGGGCTCCAGACTGCCCAGGCGCACCCGGACTCCGGGGGCGGCGGCGCAGACGGTCTCGATCAGCTCCGCCAGGCCCGGACGCCCCTCCAGGTCCCGGCCCCAGGAGGAGATCTCGATGCCCGTCAGCACGATCTCCCGGTAGCCCGCCGCCGCCAAGCCGGCGGCCTGCTCCGCCGCCTGGGCCAGGGGCAGGGAGCGCACCGGCCCCCGGGCGTAGGGGATGATGCAGTAGGCGCAGAAATTGACGCAGCCGTCCTCCACCTTCAGCATGGCCCGGGTGCGGTCCTCCAGCCCTCCGGCGGGCAGGATCTCAAAGGTCCGGCGGTCAAAGGCCCGGTCCAGGGCGGTGCGGCGGCGCCGGTCCTCCGCGGCCTCCTCCAGGAGGGTGAGGAACCCCTCCCGGTCCCCGGTTCCGGCGGCGAGGTCCACATCCAGGCCCTCCAGATCCTCCGGGTGGGTCTGGGCGTAGCAGCCGCACAGGGCCAGTACGGCCCCCGGGTGCTCCCGGCGAATCCTGTGCAGCGCCTGGCGGGATTTCTGGTCGCTGACCGCCGTGACGGAGCAGCTGTTGACCACGTAGGCGTCCGCCTCCTGGGAGAAGTCCGCGATCTCGTGTCCCCGCTGGCGCAGCAGGCGCTCCATGGCCTGGGTCTCGTATTGGTTCACCTTGCAGCCCAAGGTGCAGATGGCAACTTTCATGGTATTGTCCTCACACGTGTTCTCAGGGTGTTCGATTGGGGGATTGGGCGCGGAGGGGGGAGCCCGGCCAGGGGTCCGGGCCCTGCCGGCCGCAAGAACCGCCGCGAAATCCGTAATCGGACGCGCCCGCTCTCTTTTGTCTTGCGCTTTCAGAAAATTTCCTGTATAATAAAATATTAGTCTTCCTTATTATTATAACGGCTTTTCCCCTGCTGGGCAAGTCCCAATCAGGGGCTTTTAAGAGGTGCTGTCATGATTTACCTGGATCACGCCGCCACCACGCCGGTGCCGCGCCCGGTGGCGGATGCTATGTACACCGTCCTGACGGAGCAGTCCGGCAATCCCAGCTCCCAGTATGCCCTGGGCCGGGAGATGAAAAAACAGGTGGAGCAGTGGCGGGCCGCCGTGGCGGAGGCCCTGGGCTGTGAGGCCCGGCAGCTCTGCTTCACCTCCTGCGGCACGGAGGGGGACAACTGGGCCGTCGCCGCCGCCTGCTGGCAGAACCGGCGTCTGGGAACCCACATCGTCACCACGGCGGTGGAGCACAGCGCCGTGCTGGAGACCTGCCGCTGGATGGAGCGCCAGGGGTACGAGGTGACGTACCTGCGGCCGGACCAGGGGGGAAATCTCACCGCCGGCCAGGTGCTGGAGGCCGTGCGGCCCGACACGGCCCTGGTCTCCGTGATGCTGGTGAACAACGAGCTGGGAAACGTCTACCCCATCGCGGACATCGCCCGGGGCCTGGCGGCGAGGAACCCCCAGACCCTCCTCCACACCGACGCCGTCCAGGGCTTTTTGAAGGTCCCCTTCTCCGCCAAAACCCTGGGGGCGGATCTCATCACCCTCTCCGCCCACAAGATCGGCGGGCCGAAGGGCGTTGGCGCTCTGTACCTGGGACCCCGGATGCGGAACCCCCGGCCCCTGCTGGCCGGCGGCGGGCAGGAGTTCGGTCTCCGCTCCGGCACCGAGGCCACCGCCCAGCTCGCGGGCTTCGCCAAGGCCGTGGAGCTGCGGCGGGCAGATGGGGAGGCGGCCCTCTCCCGGATGGCGGCCCTGAAGGCCTACGCCATGGAGCGCCTGGCGGCCATTCCGGACCTCCAGCTGATCGCCGGCGGACAGGCCCCCCATATCCTGGCGGTCTCCCTGCCGGGCTGGCCCAGCCAGAACATTGTCAACGACCTGGACGCCCAGGGGATCTGCATCTCCGCCGGCTCCGCCTGCCACCAGGGCAAGCCCAGCCATGTGGTGGCGGCCCTGGGCCTGCCGAAGCGGGTGGCCGCCGGGGTCATCCGGATCAGCTTCGGCCCCGAGACCACCCCGGCGGAGGTGGACGCCTGCGTCCAGGCCCTGCGCACGCACCGGGAGACCCGCATGCCCATGCTGTAATACGATTTCTTGATACGAAAGATGTAAAAATCCCAGGCCTTGTTTGAACATTGGCGAAATGCCCAACCGCGAGAGGTTTTTTACCCAAAGGGCATGTGATATCCGTAAGAGCCTGTTTAATATCTCGACGTGTATGGATTGGCGAGTGGATTTTTTGCCCTGCAAGGCAAAAATCCGCAGGCATCCTGACGGATGGCAAGGA
>JAAWIL010000004.1 GCA_022796315.1 Oscillibacter sp.
GCCTCTGAGGTCTTGAAATCTCTCAGTTTTTTCACCAAAAATCTTTTTTGACCTCTTTTTCTGGTCCGAGTGGCGGGATTTGAACCCACGGCCTCTTGGTCCCGAACCAAGCGCGCTACCAACTGCGCTACACCCGGATGCAACATTGCTTATTATACGGAATTTTTTGGTGCCTGTCAAGATCATATTTCAAGAAAAATTCGCATAGGCTCCAAAAGAACTTGCGGGGAGGGAATCGTATGACATCACGGCAGACAGGACGAAGGATCGCGGCAATGACAGCGGCGCGGCGTCGGAGGCCTGTGAGGCACAACGGCGTCCGGCAGACGGCCCGGCGAAGGGAGGAGCCCATGCGGCCCGCGGAGCGGCGGCAGCTGCTGCAGCTGGTGGTCTGCAGCGGGATCTTTATGCTGCTGGTGGCGGCCAAGCTGTTGCTGCCTGGAAGGATGGCGGAGATCAACGGGGCGCTCTCTCAGGCTATGGAGAGAAATATGGACGTACAGGCCGTATTCTCCGCCGTGGGGCGGGCGTTTTCGGGGGAGAGCGGCGTGAGCGGCGCCGCGAACGAGATCTACCAGGCCGTGTTCCATCCCGGTGAGACGGGGGAGGCCTTGGAGACCTCCGCGCAGGTCCCGGACCTGCAGGAGGAGACGGCGCTGGAGCTGCTGCGGGGCTATCTGCCCGCAAAGGAGCCTCCTGCAGGTTCTGAGACAGCGGAGCCCGGCAAGACCGAGACGGCGCCGCCGGAAACCCAGGTAGAGACACTGGCCTATGTGCTGTATTCCGACCAGAATCTTCCGGAAAATGTGAGCATGCAGCAGGCTATTTTGGATTTTGATTACTGCACGCCGGTCAATGGCGTGGTGAGCTCCGGGTTTGGCTATCGGGATCACCCGGTGGAGGGGGAAGAGCGATTCCACTATGGGCTGGATCTGGCGGCAGACAGCGGGACCGAGATCCAGTGTTTTGCGGATGGCACAGTCACTGCGGTGGGGGAGAGCAGCAGCTATGGAAAGTACTGCATTGTGTCCCATGCCGGAGGCTATTCCACCCTCTACGCCCACTGCAGCCGGGTGACGGCCTCCTCCGGCGCTGCGGTGAAAAAGGGCCAGAAGCTGGCGGAGGTAGGGGAGACCGGGATGGCCACCGGGCCCCATCTGCATTTTGAATTGCAGAAGAAGGGGACCTATCTGAATCCTGTCTACTATGTGGCAGCGTCCTGAAGTCCATGTTTCGCCGGGGTTCTGCCTGCTGATTGGCTGGTTTGCCGCGGTCAACGGCTGGCAGTCCCTGGTGATGGTCCTGGCGGCGGCAGTTACCCACGAGCTGGGCCATTGGGTGGTGCTGCGGCTGCTGGGCGTGCAGGTGCGGGCAGTGCGGCTTGCGCTGCCGGGAGTGGTCTTGGAGAGTGGTAACGGCGGGCTGTCCTATGGCCGGGAGCTGGCAGCCGTTCTGGCGGGCCCCGGGGCCAACCTGCTGTGTGCCCTGGCTCTGACCGCCCTGGGGCCGGGGCGGGAGGCGGAAGCCGGGGCACACCTGGTGCTGGGGATCTTCAACCTGCTTCCGGTGCGGCCCTTGGACGGCGGCTGCGCGCTGCATCTGGCATCCTCCTGGCTGTGGGGCCCGGAGGCGGGGGAGCGGGTGACCCGCTGGACCGGCGTGGTGGCGGCCTTGGCCATGTCCGCAATTCTGGGCTGTCTCATGCGGCACACCGGCGGAAGCCTCTGGCTGCTGCCGGCCCTGGCGGGGTTTCTGACTGCCGCAGTGCGGGAGACCGGCATAAGCGAGCTGTGCGGCGTCCATAAGAGGAGGGCGTTTTGCAGGAGAGAAGGGGGGAGGTAGTTCTGCGGCGGCGCCTCTTTTGGAGTGCGGAGGAGAGATACATAGCACTTTCCGGCTGAGATCTTTGAATTTTTTGCATGAAATGCCCCGGGACATGTCCTGGGGCGCTTTTTTTGTTGACTTTTTCCAGAGACTTCATTAGTATGAGTAAAAAATGAAACGGGTTTCCCATGCGCCGGATGACGTGGATTCTGATGATACTTCTGAACGAAAAGGCCGGAAGTCATAGGCGCCATGTTTTGCGGCTGCCGCCGTTTACAGCGTCAGGCAAAACGATTTTTATCCAATGGAATGAGTTTCGAAGGTTCAATTCGGAAATCATATCACCTGCGGGGGTTCTGAGTCCTGGTTCGCAGGCGCTGGGCGGAACATTTGCTTTATGCAAAAGAGAAAATTAGCTCCGCTGAATTGACATTTGCCCGCTCTACACTTATACTATTTAACCAGATGTGCCCTGGCGTTTTTTTGATTGTCCGCAGGAGATTGTGAATGCCATTGCCGGGAGGTTTTTCATGAAAAAAGATGGATTTCAGGCCTTGTTTCCCGATCCGGACCCCGCCGTACTGGCGGCCCGGCTTCGCCGCCCTGCCGGAATGGCGGATGTGATTCTGGACACGGACACCTACAATGAGATTGACGACCAGTACGCGCTGGCGTATCTGGTCCGTTCCGAGGAGAAGCTGCGGGTCCGGGCCATTACGGCGGCGCCCTTTTACCGGGACCCCTCCATGGGGGTCTGCCGCTCTGCGGACCCGGCGGACGGGATGGAGAAGAGCTATCAGGAGATTTTGAAGGTTCTCTCCCTGATGGGCCGGGAGGACCTGCATAGTCAGGTCTTTCGCGGGGCGGCGGGGTATCTCCCCTCGGAGACGGAGCCGGTGGACTCCCCGGCGGCCCGGGCAATGGTGGAGCTGTCCAGGGAGTACGACTGGGACCGCCCGCTGTATCTCGTTGCCATCGGCGCCATCACCAACGTGGCCTCCGCGCTGCTGCTGGACCCCACGCTGGCGGAGCGGTGTGTGGTGATCTGGCTGGGCGGCCACGGCTATCACTGGGGCCGCTGCGACGATTTCAACATGATCCAGGACATTGCCGCCGCCCGGGTGGTGTTTGGCTGCGGTGTGCCGCTTGTGCAGTTCCCCTGCCTGGGGGTGGTCTCGGAGTTCCGTTTCAGCAAGCCGGAGCTGGAGTACTGGTTTCGGGGGAAGAATTCGCTCTGTGACTACCTGATTGACAACACCTATCTGTACGCCGCGAAGAAGTTTTCCTATGAGGGCTGGAGCAAGCCGCTGTGGGACGTGACCACCGTGGCCTGGCTGCTGGATGGCGATTATGTGATGGACAGGCTGGTCCCCAGCCCCATCCCCCAGTATGACTCCACCTATGCCTTTGACGCCAACCGCCACCCCATCAAATACGTCTACTATGTGAACAAGGACCCGCTGGCGGCGGATCTGGCGAAAAAGCTGAGCCGTTGAATTGGTTTTTGCCGGGGAGTACCCCGGTGAAAATAGAAAAAAGGAGGACTATGCAATGAAAAAAGTTTTATCTCTGTTTCTCGCACTGATGCTGGCTGTCAGCCTGGTTGGCTGCGGCGGCGATTCCACTCCGCCCGCGGATGACGGCGGCTCTGACGGCGGCGAGGCGGATGGCGCCGTCACCATCAAGCTGATGATGTCTCAGACCCAGCAGCCCGGCGTCAGCGCTGCGGTGGAGGCCTTCAACAAGGCCTATGAGGGCAAGTATGTCTGCGAGGCGGACTATCTGGCCTTTGACAACGTCTTTGAGACCCTGGAGATCCTGATGAGCTCCCAGTCCTCTGAGTACGATGTCTTTGCGGCGGACGGCCCCAACATCGCCGCCTACGCAAAGCGCGGCTATCTGGCTCCGCTGGGCTCCTATATCACCGAAGAGGAAGTTCAGATGCTCACGCCTCCCATGCAGGAGGAGGCCTTCTACAACGGCGAGATGTACGGCGTGCCCATGGGAGACTCCTCTCTGGTGCTGTACTACAACAAGGCGCTGCTGGAGCAGGCCGGGATCACCTATGACTTCGACGCCATCACCGGTGAGAACCGCATCTCCTGGGAGGAGCTGGTCTCCATCGCCAAGGAGGCCCAGTCCAAGCTGGACCCCGACGGCACCCAGGGGATCTTCGGCATCGAGTTCCAGCAGGTGGGCCGCACCTATCAGATGAACGTGCTGGCCAATGACCTGGGCGGCGCCAACATCGGCAGCGACGGCTTCACCGTGGAGGGCATCATGGACGGCGAGGCCTGGCAGACCGCGCTGAAGTGGTACCAGGATCAGGTGAACGACGGCGTCTTCACCAAGGGCATCAACGCCAGCGATACCAGCAGCTACTTCATGTCCGGCAAGATCATCTTCTACCTGGGCACCACCGCCATGCCCGGCACCTTTGACTCTAACGGCTTCACGGACTATGGCTTCACCTATGTTCCCTACTTTGAGGGCCACGAGAAGGACGTTACCACCTCCTGCGGCAGCTGGACGGTGGGGATGAACCCCTACTCTGAGAAGGCCGAGGCCGCCGTGGAGTTCATCAAGTACCTGTGCCTGTATGATGGAAGCGATGTCTATATCGACGTCAGCGGCATGGTCCCGGCCTTGAGCCGCCAGTTCACCGACGAGCTGCTGGCCGCCAAGCCCTATCTGGCCATTGCCCAGTATGAGGGCGCCAACACCGCCCTGGTCCGCGCCATCACCCCCGGTTTCAACGAGTACGCCACCTCCGTGAACGCCTTGTGGGAGAATGTCCGCAACGGCGCCGATCCCGCCCAGGCTGCGGCGGACTGTATCGGCGAGCTGAATACGGCCTTTATGGAGTATCAGTAATTCGCGAAGTTCTGACAGCTGTCAGAGCAATGGCTCTCTGCCCCGGAGTGTCTCCGGGGCAGAGAGCCCAAAAGAGATTGATAATGTAGAAAGTTGAGCGACGCATATGGGAGAACATCATGAGGCCGTTACGGCGGATGCTGCCCTGATCCGGAAGCAGCGGGCCAGAAAACGGATGGGAAAGTGCCTGCCCTATTTGATGCTGCTGCCCGCTCTGGGCTTTATCCTGGTTTTCAAAATCTATCCGGTGATCTCCGTCTCTGTGGAGTCCTTCTTCCGGGATGGGGAGTTTACGTTTCGCACCTATCAGATCCTCTTCAGCGACAAGACCTTTTGGAATTCCCTCTGGACCACGCTCAAAATGAATATCGTCATGATCCCCCTGCAGGTTGTGGTGTCCTTCATCCTGGCCCTGTTGGTGAACAACATGGTGGCGGGGATCGGTGTTTTCCGCAGTATTTACTACCTGCCTGTCACCATGGCCATCTCTGTGGCCTCCGTAACCTGGAACCTGATGATGAACGTCAACAACGGCGTCTTCAACAGCCTGCTCTCCCTTGCCGGCATTGAGAGCCAGGGCTTCTTCACGGATGCGAAGCAGGCCCTCTGGTGCATCGTCGTCATGGCCACCTGGAAGGGCTGCGGCTACTGGATGATGTACCTGCTGGCCGGTTTGAAGGGCGTGGACCAGTCCCTGTATGAGTCCGCCACCTTGGACGGCGCCAGCTACTTCACCACCCTGCGCAAGATCACGCTGCCTCTCATCAGCCGGGCCATGCTCTTTGTCATCGTGGCCAACACCACGGCCAACATGCTGCTCTTCGCACCCTCCAAGCTCATCACCGAGGGCGGACCCCAGAACAGCACCAATGTGCTGATGTACGAGGTTTATAAGTCCGCCTTCCGGAACAGCAACATGTCCCGGGCCGGCGCCATCACCACGATTCTGCTGGTCATCATCATCGTCACCGTGGTCCTGCAGTTCCGGATGATGAACAAGACCGACGAGTGAGAGGAGGTACGCATATGACAAGAAAAGCAAAACAGCGTGTGCTGCATATTCTCCTCTATATGGTCCTGACGGTCATCGCGGTGATCGCGCTCTTCCCGCTCTTCTATATCATCCTGGCCTCCTTCCGTACCGATGAGGAGATCTTCAAGTACGCGCTGCCCTTCACGATTCACACCATTGTCCCGGTGGAGTGGACCTTTGAGAACTACCGGATCATCTTCACAGAGTTCAGCTTCTGGCGTCCCATGCTGAATACGCTGCTGGTGGTCTGCATCCTGGTGCCGGTGAATCTGCTGGTGGCCTCTCTGGCCGGATACTCCTTTGCCTTTTTTGACTTCCGGTGGAAGGGCGCCCTGTTCGCCGTCTTCATCATCTCCTTCATGGTGCCGACGGATTCCATCGCGCTGCCGCTGTACTCGCTGATCAGCGGCATGGGGCTGGTGAACAAGTTCGCGGCGCTGATCCTGCCCAGTGTCTCCAGCGGCCTGGCGATGTTTCTCTTTACCCAGTTCTTCCGGGGGATTCCCAAAGATCTGCTGGAGGCGGGGCGGGTGGACGGCGCCAACTGGGGGCAGGTGTTCTTCAAGATCATCGTCCCGCTGTCCGTCCCCGTGTTCATCACTGCGGGCCTCATGATCTTCGTTAATGAGTGGAACAACTACCTCTGGCCCCTGCTGGTCACCCGCAGCGAGGAAGTGCGGACCATCCAGGTGGCTCTGGCCTACTTCAAGGACGAGAACGAGACCTTCTGGAGCTATATCTATGCGGCGGCGTCCATCTCCGCCATTGTCCCGGTGGCGCTGTTCCTGCCCCTGCAGAAGTACTTCGTGCAGGGTGTCACCAGCAGCGGCGTCAAGGGATAAGAGACCACGGCAGCCGGTCCGCCGGACGGCGTCTGCCGTGTGAAAGCCATACCACGTCCACAGCCGGACAGAGGAAGCAGCTGCGTCCTTCTGTCCGGCTGAAAGGGAGGAGACCATGGCGAAAACACCTGCGGTTTTTAACGAGAACGATCCCCTTTATCGGATTACCTCCGTGACCGGCCGGGTGGTCTGCACAGGCCTGCTCTGGTCGCTGTGCAGCCTTCCGCTGGTCACAGCCGGAGCGGCTTCCTGCGCGGCCCTGGCGGAGTTCTCCGACCCGGGGAACCGGTCGCCCCACGCCCTGTTCCGGACGTTTTTCCGGAACTTCAGGCGGTGCTTCCGGCAGGCCACGCCGCTGTGGCTGGGGGTCTGCGCGCTGTTGGCGCTCCTGGCCCTGGACCTGGCCTTCTACCGGCAGATTCCCATGGAGGCGGCTGCGGCGCGCTATGCGCTGCTGACCACGCTGTTTCTGCTGGCGGATCTGGTGATTGGGATCGCCCGTTTTGCCTTTTACCTGCTGGCGCGGGGAGTATGTCCCTCCTCCCTGGGGAGACTGCTGGCGCAGGCGGGAAGAACGGTACTGCTCCGCCCGGCGGCCTGGGTCTGTATGCTCTTGGCCGACCTGGGACTGGCGGGCTTTCTCCTCAGCGCCCCTTACTTCGTTTTTCTGCTGCCCGTTCTTCCCGGCCTTTTGGCGTGGCTCCACTGCGGGCTGATGGCCTTCCGCTGCGGGAAGGAGTAAACCAGGAGGGCGCGGTTCACTCAATCGACAGATCCACAATGCTGATGCCCCGCCGTATGGCGTACTCCACCGTGTACCGGGTTCCGCCGGCGGTGCCGTCAAAGGCGGCGATCAGGAGCGCGGCGTGGTCCACCATGTACCGGTCCCGCCGCAGCATGCAGGAGGGCGTATAGTGAGCGGAGACCAGGGTCTCCAGGTTGCAGGCGGACACCAGACAGGCATAGCGGGCCCGCTGGGCCGCCGGCCAGGTGTCCGCTTGGGTGGGGCAGGGAATGACCGCCTCCAGACTGACCTCCGGATGCCGCTGCCGCAGGGCCAGGACGCTCTCGCAGAAGTACAGGTCGCATCCCTGGGCCATGCCGCAGAGGAAATGGCGGAAGCCCTCCTCGTAGGCGCTCTCCACTGAGTCACTGATCCGCCGCTTCAACGCCAGGCATCGGGGATCTGATTCGTCATACCCCCAGGGCAGCTTGTTGGGGCGGTGTCCGGTAAAACAGCAGGAGTTCTGTCTGGGCCGCATCCTCATCCCTCCGTTTCTTCCTCCCAGTATAGAACGTTCGTTCGCAAATGTAAAGTCTTTCTTTACGGGATCTGAATGGAAAGATGTAAAGAATTTTTCTTGCATTATTCCCGGAGCTATGGTATACTGCGTATAGAAAGCAACTGAATACTTTGTCTTCAGGGCGGGGTGTGATTCCCCACTGGCGGTAGAGTCCGCGACCGGGCGCTTCGGCGTCCGCTGACCCGGTGAAACTCCGGGACCAACCGTATAGTCGGGATGGAAGAAGATGAGTGCGGCGAAGCTGCGCGTCGTTTGCGTGCTCCTTTGTTGTTTGTTCACCTGGAGAGAAGTCAAAGCGTCCAGGTGTTTTCAAACAAAACAAAGGAGTGCATTTTTATGTCTGAACCCAACATCAGCGCTGTCCCCGCCTCCCACACCCGTATGACGGTCAAAACCGTCACCTCCCTGGGAATGCTCACCGCCGTGGCCTATGTGATGGTGTGTCTCAGCAAGCTTCTGCCTCAGGTCTACGAGTTTCTCCAGTTGGATGTGCAGGCTACCGCCATCACCATCGGCGGATTCCTCTTCGGACCTCTGGCCGCCGCCGCGATCTCCTTGGTGGTGGCCGTGGTGGAAATGTTCACCATCAGCGACACCGGCCCAATTGGCTGCATCATGAATGTTCTGGCCACCGTCTCCTTCTGCTGCACCGCCTCGTTTGCGTACAAAAAGCTGCATACCAAGAAGGGCGCTGTCATCGGCCTTGCTCTGGGCGTTCTGGCCCAGGTGGCGGTCATGCTCCTCTGGAACTACCTCATCACCCCCATCTATCAGGGCGTACCCCGGGCGGTGGTGGCGGAGATGCTGCCGAAGGTATTCCTGCCCTTCAACCTGGTCAAGGGCGGCTTGAACATGGGCCTCATCCTGGTGCTCTACAAGCCTGTAGTAACTGCGCTGCGGCGGGCCAAGCTGGTGCCGGAGTCCCAGAGTGCTGTCCAGGGGAAGAAGCTGGGCGTTGGATTCGCCCTGTTCTCTCTGGCGGTGCTGATCACCTTTGCTGTCATCGCCCTGGTGCTGATGGGCATCCTGTGATCCTTCCGTTCTCATACAGCGGCGGCGTGGAAGTCCACGCCGCCGCTATCCTTACTGCGCCCTCTTTCGCGTCAGGCACAGTCCGGCCACGGCTCCAAGGAGGACCACCGGGGCCAATCGAATAAATCCCCACTCAAATGCGTGGAAGAGCACTCCAAGGACGGCAGTCTCCGGGGCGCTGTAATCCCAGCCCAGGTAGGGGCTGCGGAGGGCGTCCAGGGCCACGAAAACCGCCGCAGTGACGCCGCACAGCGCCATCAGCAGCCAGCGCAGGGTCCGTTCTCTCAGGGCCTTCCTCCGCGCCAACTGGAGGTTCAGGATCTCCAGCTTTTCGCAGATGGCCTGGAGACTGTCGGCCTCCGGCACGGGGACCGTCTCCCCCAGCAGCGTGCTCACAGGGGTCTCGAAGGCCTCTGACAGGGAGATCAGCAGATCCGAGTCGGGAACCGACAGGCCCTGCTCCCATTTCGAGACCGTCTGCCTCACAACGCCCAGCTTAACGGCCAGTTCCTCCTGGGAAAGTCCCTTTGCTCTTCTGGCAGCTCTGATGTTTTCGTTCAACATGTTGGTTCCTCACTTTCCTTTGATGGTTGAGACAATGATAAGAAAAATTGCCCGTTGCCGCAAGCAACGCATGTTAACATTCGCGTTTTTGGACAAAGAACAGCGCCCGATGGGCGCGTCCGGCCCTGGAAGACAGGTGCGTCCCAGCTTCTCCCTCTTTTCAAACAGGAACAGGTGTGCTATGATGGAGAAAATTCCGCCGGAGAGGAGGGACCGCCCATGGACCGTGTGATTCTGCATTGCGACCTGAACTGCTTCTACGCGTCTGTAGAACTTCTTTCCCACCCGGATTTGCGGGAGATCCCCACGGCGGTCTGCGGCGATCCGGCTTCCCGCCACGGCATCATTCTGGCCAAGAACGAGCCGGCCAAACGGTGCGGCGTCCAGACGGCGGAGACCATCTGGCAGGCCCGGAAGAAGTGCCCTGGCCTGGTGCTCCTGCCGCCCCATCACGACCTTTACCGGGCCTATTCCCGCCGGGTCAACGAGATCTACGAGCAGTACACGGACCAGGTGGAGCCCTTCGGCATCGACGAGAGCTGGCTGGATGTCACCCATACGCTGCATCTCTTTGGCGGGGATGCCGCCGCCCTGGCGGACGCCATCCGGGAGCGGATGAAGCGGGAGCTGGGACTGACCCTGTCGGTGGGCGTCAGCTTCAACAAGGTCTTTGCCAAGCTGGGCAGCGACTACAAGAAGCCTGACGCCACAACGGTAATTTCCCAGGAAAACTGGCGGGAGCTGGTCTGGCCCCTGCCGGTGGGGGACCTGCTCTATGTGGGCGGGGCGGCCCGGAAGCTGCTGGGACAGTATGGTGTCCGGACCATCGGCGACCTGGCAGCCTGCCGGGAGGAGATGCTGGAGACCATCATGGGAAAGATGGGCCTCCAGCTCCACGCTTACGCCAACGGCCTGGACCGGGAGGCGGTCCGGCCCTGCTACAACCAGGAGCCGGTGAAGTCCGTGGGAAACGGGGAGACGTTCTCCCGGAACCTTACCACGCGGCAGGAGGTCCACGCCGGGGTGGCGGTGCTGGCCGACTCCGTAGCCACCCGCCTGCGCCGCCACGGTCTCTATGCCGGGGGGCTCCAGGTGACCCTCCGGGACCCCCAATTTCACGACCGCTCCCGCCAGTGCCGCCTGCCGGCGCCCACCCACCTGATCCGGGAAGTGACAGAGACCGCCCTCCAGCTGGTGGAGCAGCTGTGGAAGCCGCCGGCCCCCATCCGGGCTCTGACGGTGACCGCGCTGTCCCTGGTATCGGAGGAGGCCGCCTATGAGCAGACGGACCTCTTCACCGCCCCGGCCCGGCGGGACCGGCAGGAGAAGCTGGAGGGCGCGATGGACCAGATCCGCAAGAAATACGGCAGCGGCGCCATTGTGTTTGGCGCCGCCCGCCCTGAGAAAGAGGAGGACCCCCTGCCATGACAAAAGCAGAAGAGAAGCAGCAGCTGCGCCGGACCCTTCGCGCCCTGGAACGGTCCTTGTCCGAGAGATACCGGGCAGAGAGCAGCCAGGCCATTGCACGGCACCTCCTGGCCATGCCGGAGTACCAGGCCGCCGGAACGGTGTTCTGCTTCGTGGGCACCCGCCGGGAGATTGACACCGCCGCCATTCTGGAGGACGCCCTGGCCGCCGGGAAACATCTGTGCGTGCCGCTGTGCGTAGGGGAGGGCCTGATGGAGCTGCGGCAGATCACCGCGCTGGAGGAGCTGGTCCCCGGGGCCTACGGCATCCTGGAGCCGCCGCCGGAGAGCCCGGTGGTGGAGACGGACGGCGTGGATCTGGCGGTGATTCCCTGTGTCGGGTGCAGCCACGGCGGACACCGGCTGGGGCAGGGAGGGGGGTTCTATGACCGGTTCCTGTCCCATTACCGAGGCGGGACCGTGCTGCTGTGCCGGGAGAGGCTGATCCGGGAGGACGTTCCCCAGGAGCCCCATGATTACCCGGTGCCCTGGGTGCTGACAGAGCGGGGCCTCTGGGAGGACGGCATGCCGGCGCGATTGAGTTAGGAGTCAGGGTGCAGGGGGCGACGCGCCCCCTGCCGGAGTCCAGAGGCAGCGCCTCTGGCGGAGTCTGGGGCGGCGCCCCAGAAAAAGAGCGGCAGGGCGTCAGCCCCGCCGCTCAACCAATCGAGAGGTATCGGCACCGGCATTTCCGAAAAAAGGGAAGCCCCCAAAGATTCCGCTCACCTTCCCAGCTCTTTCCCCACAACCCGCATCTGCGTCTCCGTAAACGCTTCGTCCCGGAAGAACAGGGAGAACTCCACAATCCGCCCCGCATAGCAGAGCACATAATGGGCCTTGGCATTCCCGTCCATGTACCGCTGGTACGCCGTCTCCGCCCCCCAGGGGGCTGGGTCCACCGCCCTCCACGTGATATCCCATGAAGTGGCGATCTCCTCCTTGGTGTACTCCGCCACCGCTTTTCCGTAAAGCCACTCGTTCCCTGCCTCCGTGATCTCATAGGAGACAGACAGATGATCCTCTCCCTCCAAAACCCGCTCCCGGTAACTGTGCCGGGTGAGGAACAGGGAACGCTCCTCAAAATGGGTCCGGCTGATATGCTGGTACGTCTGCCCGGTGAGCTCCGAGATCTCCAGGGGAATCTCGATGGGGGAGACATCCCAGTCGAAGTGGTCAAAGCGGTACGTCTCGCCGCTGCGGGTCCCGAACCAGTCGAAGTGGATGGCGCAGAAGATCATCCCGCCGACCAGGGCGAAGGACAGGATCACGTCCATCGTAAAGGTCACCGCCATGTTTTTTTTCCTGGAGGTCCCGCGCCTGCGCAAAAACGCCGTGGTTT
Source organism: Oscillibacter sp. (assembly GCA_022796315.1). Classification (GTDB taxonomy): domain Bacteria; phylum Bacillota; class Clostridia; order Oscillospirales; family Oscillospiraceae; genus Oscillibacter. The sequence continues at coordinate 12,279 of JAAWIL010000004.1, forward strand.
GCCGCATCAGAAATCCCAGAAGGAACAGAGCGGCGGAGTAAGTGGCTAGGAAGGGGAGGATGTGGGGGTTGGTCAGCTCTACCGCCAGATAGGCGGCGACATAGAGTACGATACAGGTCATAGCAATCCGGTTGGCCCAGCGGGAGACCCTCCCGGTTACGGCGCAGCGTCCTCCCTCCGCCACAGATGCAGCCGACCGCCGGCGCCAGAGCCAATAGCTCCCCAGGTTGACGATCTCCAGGGCGGAAGCCAGAATCCACAGCGGACCGGTGAACAGGTGGGCGTTGCTGCGGAACAGCCGCAGAGGGTCCGTCACCATGGTCTTCCCCCACAGTACCGCCATCAGCAGGGAGAAGAGCAGCAGCACTGCGTTTCCCGGCAGGAAGTTCTTCCTCATGGACCGGTGAATTACCTCCAGCCGCAGGGCCTCGTCGGTCTCCAGGGGCACCGGCTTCGCCGCCTCGGAGACGTAAATCTGCATCTGATACCAGTCGCAGACCTTCTCCCACCCGGCGGCGGTGCACAGCTCTTCCAGGGTCTGCTGGCTCTCCGTGGGACCGGGGTTGAACTGGGAGGAATCCGGGATGTAGGTGACAGCGTAGTGGACGCTGGCGGGCTCCGCCCGGCGGTAGGTCCAGAGCTGGGGGCCGGCCTTCTCCAGCCGCCATCCCTTGGCCGCCATGGCGGACAGATGACGCTCAATGCCCTGATAGTCGTACAGGTTCAGATGGTTCCAACAGCGCTTGCGGTTTCTCATGGCGTCTTCTCCTCTCCGGTACAGGTCCGGTAGTCTGCCGCCAGGGTCAGCAGGCGGCGGTATTCCTCCTCCAGGGCCTTCTGCCCCGCGTTTGTGATGAGATAGCTGCGTTTTCGTCCTTCCACCTTCGTCTCCCGGATCATCCCAGCCTGGAGGAAGCTGTCCAGCAGGTTGTATAGGGTTCCCGGCCCCACGGCCACCCGTCCGCCGGTGAGGGCCGCCACCTGGGCGGCAATGTCCGCCCCGCAAAGCTCCTGCCGCAGGCATAGAAGGATGTAGAACATCTGCTCTGTCAGAGTCTGAAACTTCTCCCGGGCCATGGAGTCACCTCCGATTATCGAATATCGCTATTACTGTGGACAGTATAACATCGAATATCGTTATTGTCAAGAGGGAAGGGCGGACGGGAATGCCTGATTCGGAGTTTTTTGCGGGGAACGCTGGAAAAAGCGGTTTTTCTGCTGGAAAACCACGGTGTATTGATGTCGAAAGATTATGAAGTCCTGAAGAGCGGAAAAGAGGCATCTTGCGTTTTTTTCGGAAATGTGGTATGCTGTATCAAATATCTATATGAAAAGAGGTCCTTTCCATGACGTATACTTTCCGCCCCCGGGGCGTGTGTTCGCAGGAGATGCGCGTAGAGCTCAATGACCAGGGTGTGATCCAGAATCTCCAGGTGATGGGAGGCTGCAGCGGCAACCTCCAGGGCATCTCCGCCCTGGTTCGGGGCATGACGGCCCAAGAGGCCGTGGACCGCCTGAAGGGCATCCGCTGCGGCGGCAAGCCCTCCTCCTGCCCGGATCAGCTGGCCAGAGGGCTGGAGGAGATCCTGGCAAAACAGTAAGAGGGCAGGACTATGAAGATCGTATTGGTCATCGACCAGTTTGACGATGCCAACAACGGGACGACCATCAGCGCCCGGCGCTTTGCCCAGGCCTTGAAGGAGCACGGCAACGAGGTGCGGGTCATCGCCACCGGCAAACCGGCGGACTATAAGTACGCGGTGCGGCAGATGCGGTTCTTCCCCATTGTGGAGCACCTGATTACCAGCCAGGGGATGCGCCTGGCCATCCCCAACCGCCACGTCTTTGAGAAGGCGGCCGCCTGGGCCGACGTGGTGCATTTCATGATGCCCTCGCCTCTGGCCATCATGGGGCTCAAGCACGTGGAGAAGCTGGGGATTCCCCACACCGCCGCATTCCACTGCCAGCCGGAGAATATTACCTTCACCCTGCACCTGGGCAATAGCCAACGGGTCAACGATTTTGTGTATACCAGATTCCGGAATACCTTTTTCAACCGCTTCACCCACATCCACTGTCCCAGCGAGATGATTGCGGACCAGCTGCGCCGGCATGACTACACGGCCCAGCTTCACGTGATCTCCAACGGCATCAGTCCCCAGTACTTCTACGAAAAGCGCCCCAAGGAGGACTGGATGCAGGGGAAGTTCAACGTGCTGATGGTGGGCCGCTACGCCGGGGAGAAGCGCCAGGATGTGCTGATCCAGGCCGCCGCCAAGAGCCGCCACTCCGGGGAGCTCCAGGTAATCCTGGCGGGGAAGGGGCCCCTGGAGAAGAAGTACCGCCGCATGGCGGAGGTGCTGCCCAACCCCATTGTCATGGATTTCTACCAGCCGGAGCGGCTCATTGAGATCCTTCATATGGCGGACCTGTATGTCCACACCGCCGACGCGGAGATTGAGGCCATGAGCTGTATGGAGGCCTTCGCCTGCGGCCTGGTACCCGTGATCGCGAACTCCGCCCGGTCCGCCACGCCCCAGTTTGCCCTGGATGGGCGGAGCCTGTTCCCGGCGGGGGACAGCAGCGCCCTGGCGGCGCAGATGGACTGGTGGATTGAACACCCGGAGCAGCGGGCGGCCATGGAGCGGCGCTACGCGGAGCACGCGGAACAGTACGCCCTGGCTCGGTCCATTGAGCAGACAGAGGAGATGTTCCGCCAGGCCATTGCGGAGCGGAATTAATTTGGGGCCAAATACAAAAAGAGCGGCGCAAACAGCCGCTCCAGAGAATCTGATCCATCTACGGGACGCGGTGTTGGAGCCGCGTCCTGTTTCTGTTTATGGAGGCCCGCGAACACGTCCGCCCTTGCACCCCGGCGGGATCTCCCGCATAATCTGGAACAGCGACAAGGAGGAATGTACATGGCTTATTCCGACCGGGAGCTGCTGGCCCGTCTAATCCAATGCGAGGCGGGCGGAGAGGGGGAGATCGGGATGAAGGCGGTGGCCGGTGTGGTGATGAACCGGGTTCATGCCACGGGCGGCGAGTACGCCCGGGTTGGCCAGGGGAGCATCCGTAAAATCATCTTCCAGCCCTATCAGTTTGTGTGCGCCAGCGAGACGGAGAACGGCGCGTATAACCCCCAGAATATCTACAATATGCGGCCCGAGCAGATTCACTACGACATTGCCGACTGGGCCATTGCCGGAAACCGCATCCCGGATGTGGCGGAATCCCTGTGGTTCTATAACCCCTTTGGCCCCACCTGCCGGAACCGATTCCCCTCGGATGTGGGCTATTGGCAGACCCGGATCGGCGATCATTGCTTTTACAATCCTACAAACGCCTACTATTCCACCTAGGAGAGGCGTCAATACCGTGCGTGATTCAGAGTTAAGAGGTGTTATGATGGCAAACTATTGGAACGATACAGGCGTACCGGCTGCCGCCGGAGCGCGCAGAGACCCCTGGGCAGGGGAGATCTCCCTGCCGGTACAGGGCAGTGGAAGAATTCCCGGCCCGGCCCAGATGCCCGCCGTCCGCCAGTCCGCGCCGCCGCCTGCCGCCGGTTCACAGACCGGAGGGGAGACTCCTTCCGTTCCCGGCAGTACGCTGGAGATGGGCAGCGGCCTGCCGGCGGAGGTTATTGAGAACCCCACCACGATGAACGAGGCGTACATGGGCTCCCTGAAGGCCCTGCTGAACCGGAATAAGGGCGCCTATGTGGTGGCCGCCTTCCTGCTGGGTACCCAGAATGAGACCACCTGGGAGGGCATCCTCTATGATGTGGGTAATGACTACGTGACCATCTACCAGGAAGGCCGGGACCGGTACATCGTGTGCGACATCTACTCCCTGAAATACCTGGAGTTCTACGACACCAGGCGCCGGGAGCTGTGCAACCAGCTGCTTCAGGAGCAGGAGGCCTTGGGCTGAGACGAAACGGGGAGACTGCCTACAGGCAGTCTCCCCGGATTGCTTCGGTCAGTGGTGGCAGTGGCCGCCGCAGGTGTGGTCGTGCTGACCGCAGCTGTGATCCTCGCCGTGGTGGTGATCACAGGTGGCAGAGGCGGCGCAGGTCAGCGTGCCGGCCAGCAGTTCGGAGACCCGCTGGTCCGCGTCGCCGCTGCAGCCGGCGCAGAGCTGAATTCCGGCCTCCGCCAGGGCGGCCTGAGCGCCTCCGCCAATGCCGCCGCAGAGGAGGCAGTCCACCTTGTGGGCGGAGAGGAAGCCCGCCAGAGCGCCGTGGCCGCTGCCGTTGGTGTCCACTACCTGAGAGGAGACCACCGCGCCGTTTTCCGCCTGGTAGATCTTAAACTGTTCCGTGTGGCCGAAGTGCTGAAACACACTTCCATTTTCATAGGGAACCGCGATGTTCATAGAATACGTCCTTCTTTCGGAAAAGATATAGATGTGAGGACCTGCCGCCTGACGGCGCCCCATAGAGCGCGCGGGCGGGGGAACCGGGGGTTTCCACTGCTTACGGCTTCAGACCGGCGACCCACTGGCCATACTTGGTGAGGTTGACCTGGGCGTCTGCGGCGTCCTTGCCCTGGGTCAGGACATAGACCTTGATCTTGGGCTCCGTGCCGGAGGGCCGGACGATGACGGAGGTGCCGTCGCTCATCTCGAAGCGCAGCACGTTGGAGCCGGAGAGCTCCATGGTGCTCTTCGCGCCGCTGGAGCAGTCGGTGACGGAGCCGTCCAGGTAGTCCTTGAAGACGGCAGTCTTAACGCCGGAGAGTTCCGCCGGGGGATTCTCCCGCAGCTGCTTCATCAGCTTCGCCATGTCCTTCAGACCGTCCAGGCCGGGCATCACCAGGTTGTGGGTCTGCTCGGCGTAATAGCCGTACTTCTCGTAGAGGCTTTCCAGGGCGTCTGCCAGGGTCAGGCCCTGGGCGGCGTACCAAGCGGCCATCTCCGTCAGGGCCAGGGAGGCGGTGACGGCGTCCTTGTCCCGAACGAAGGAGCCCAACATGTAGCCATAGGATTCCTCGTAGGACATGATCACATTCCCCTCACCGCTGGCCTCCAGCTGGTCCTTTTTCTGGGCCAGGAACTTGAAGCCGGTGAAGGTGTCAAAGCACTGGAGACCGTTGACCTCCGCCACCTTCCGGGCCATCTCCGTCGTGACGATGGTCTTCAGGGCGGTGGCCTTTTCCGGCAGGGTCCCGGCCCGCTTCATGGCCCCGATCAGGTAGTCCAGCAGAAGGACGCCGGTCTGGTTGCCGGTAAGAACCTGGAAGCTGCCATCCTTGGTGCGGACCATGATGCCCACCCGATCGGCGTCGGGGTCGGAGCCCAGAATGAAGTCGGCGTTATTGGCCTTGGCCAGCTCCACCGCCAGGGCAAAGCCCTCAGGGTTCTCCGGGTTGGGGGAGACCACCGTGGGGAAGTTCCCGTCAATGACCATCTGCTCCGGGACGCAGAGCACATGCTTCATGCCCAGACGCTTCAGGGCCTCGGGAATCAGCTTGTGGCCGGTGCCGTGGAACGGGGTGTAGACCATCTTAAAGGTGTCCGCCACCTTGGCCACCGTCTCCTTGTCGTTGACCTGGGCCATGACGTGGGAGAGGAACCGCTCGTCGGTCTCCGCGCCCAGGACCTCAATCAGGCCGCTCCGGACGCCCTCGTCATACTCCACGCGCTTGACGTCCTGGAAGAGGTCAATCTCGCCCAGGCGCTTGGCTACGGCGTCGGCGTGCTGGGGCGGCAGCTGGGCGCCGTCCTCCCAGTAAACCTTGTAGCCGTTGTACTCCTTGGGGTTATGGCTGGCGGTGACGTTGATGCCCGCCTGGCAGTGGTACTCCCGGACGGCAAAGCTCAGCTCCGGGGTGGGGCGCAGGGACTCGAAAATCCGGACATGGATGCCGTTGGCGGCGCAGACCTCCGCGGCGGCCCGGGCAAAGTCCATGGAGTGGTTGCGGCAGTCCATGCAGATGGCCACGCCCCGGCGCTTGCCCTCTTCGCCCTCGGCGGCGATAATGTCGGCAAAGCCCTGGGTGGCCCAGCGGATTACGTGGATATTCATATTGTGGAGTCCCACGCACATGGTGCCCCGCAGGCCGGCGGTGCCGAACTCCAGGGGACCATAGAACCGGCCCTCCATCTCCTTGGGATCGTTCTGGATGGCCTCCAGCTCCGCCCGCTCCTCTGCGGACAGGGCAGGGCTTGCCAGCCACTTCTCATACTCTTTCTTGAAATCCATAGCCATTCCTCCCATTAAAATGAATGATGATGACAACAGGCGGCAAAGCCGCAGAAAAAGTGTTCGCCTGTCACCTTATGCCCCAGATAGATAGAATGTACCAAAAGCGGCGGGAAGCGAAAGGGGATACGCCCCTTGGCAGGGCGCGGAGACAGCGCCCCCCAATCCGCCCGGCGCGCTTGACAGGGAACCGCGCTATTTATGATACCGCGTCCCCGCGTTGATCTGATAGGCCCGGTAAATCTGCTCCAGCAGCATCACCCGGGCCAGATGGTGGGGAAACGTCATGGGCGACATGGACAGCTGTGCCCACGCCTCCGCTTTGATGGAGGAGTGGAGCCCGTGGGACCCGCCAATCAGAAAGACCAGCTGCTTCTCCCCCCGGTGGGACCAGGCGGCCATCAGCTGCGCCAGCTCCTCGCTGGACCGCATCCGACCCTCTACGCACAGGGCGACCAGGCTGGAGGACGGAGGCAGCTTCCCCCGGATGGCCTCCGCCTCCTTGGAGAGGGCCGCCTCAATCTGGGCGGGGGAGGGGCTGTCCGGCAGCCGTTCCTCCGGCAGTTCCACCAGGTCCAGCTTGCAGAAGCGACTGAGCCGCTTGAGATACTCCGCCGCCGCCTCGATGTAGAACTTCTCCTTGAGCTTCCCCACACACAGAAGCGTTATCCTCTGCATACGCGCCTCCCGGCCACAAGATAGGCCTCGCTCAGGGTTTCCCGAGGGGCCACGGACAGCGCCGGGTGCAGATCCGCCGCCGCGAGGGCGGTCTCCACCGCCCGCAGAGCCATGGCGGGGGTGTTGTTTTCCCGGCTCAGATGGGCCAGGACCACTTCCGCCGTGCCGCGCTCCGCCAGAGTGACTGCGAACCGGGCGGCGTCCTCGTTGCAAAGATGCCCGCCGGGGCCCAGAATCCGCCGCTTCAGATAGTAGGGGTAGGGCCCGCTCCGGAGGGTCTCCACATCGTGGTTGGCCTCCAACACGGCCAGGTCGATGCCGGGCAGGATCTCTGCCGCCTCCTCGGTCACGCAGCCGGTGTCGGTCATGATGCCGGCGCTGCCGTCGGGGCCGTCCAGCCGGAAGCCGCAGGCCCCCGGCGCGTCATGGGCGATGGGGAAGGCGGTGACAGTGAAGTCGCCACAGGCCGTGGGCATACACAGGGACAGTGTCTCCAGCCGGCCGCCCAGGCCCCGGTGCGCCAGCTCTCTGCAGGTCTCCGGAGAGGCCAGAATGGGACAGGCGGTGCGCTTGAGCAGGGTCTGGAGCCCGGAAATATGGTCCGTATGGGTGTGGGTGATGAGAATGGCGTCCAGGTCCTCCGGGGAGGACGCCAGGGTGCGCAGTCCGGCAGTGATGCGGCGGCAGGAGATACCGGCGTCCACCAGCAGGCGGGTGGTTCCGCCGGAGACGGTCAGCGCGTTCCCGGAGGAACCGCTGGCCAGAGTATGTAAGGTGATCAAATTGGATTCCTCCGGATGAGAAAGCGTCCGCGGGAGACGGAAGGCTCCGCGGACGCTTTGCGTCGATGTGCGGCAGAGACGTCAGCCGACCTGCGCTTTCAGGTCCAGTTCCTTCTCCTCCACCGATTGAATGTCCGCGCCCAGGGCCCGGAGCTTGGAGATGACGTCCTCATAGCCCCGTTCAATGTATTGTACCTGGGTGATTTCGCTGCGGCCCTTGGCGGCCAGAGCGGCAATGACCAGAGCCGCGCCGGCCCGCAGGTCGCTGGCCTGGATGGGGGCCCCGGTGAGATGATCCACGCCCTCCACCACAGCGGTCTTGTCGTCCACCTGGATCTTGGCGCCCATGCGCCGCAGTTCCTCCACGTAGCGGTAGCGGCTGCTCCAGACGCTCTCCGTCACCAGAGAGGTACCCTGGGCCAGGGAGAGGACGGTGGTGATCTGGGGCTGCATATCCGTGGGGAACCCGGGGTAGGGGAGGGTCTTCACATTGGTGCGCTGGAGGGGGCCGCTGCGGCGGACCAGGAGCGTGTCCTCGTTCTCCTCCACCTCCACGCCCATCTCCACCAGCTTGGCGGTGATGCAGTCCATGTGCTTGGGGATGATGTTCTTCACCAGCACCTGTCCGCCGGTGGCCGCCACGGCGGCCATGTAGGTACCCGCCTCAATCTGGTCGGGAATGATGGCGTAGCTGCCGCCAGTGAGGCGGTCCACGCCGTGGATCTTGATGGTGTCTGTGCCGGCGCCCCGGATATTGGCCCCCATGGAGTTGAGGAAGTTGGCCAGATCTACGATGTGGGGCTCCTTGGCGGCGCTCTCGATGACGGTGGTGCCCTCTGCCATGACGGCGGCCATCATGATATTCATGGTGGCGCCTACGGATACTACATCCAAATAGACGTTGGCCCCCTTGAGCCGGGGACGGTCCGTGACGGCACGGATGAAGCCGCCCTCCACCGTGACCTTGGCGCCCAGGGTGGTGAAGCCCTTCACATGCTGGTCAATGGGGCGGACGCCGCCGAAATTGCAGCCGCCAGGCATTGCTACTTCGCCGTGGCCGAAGCGGCCAAGCAGGGCGCCAATGAGGTAATAGGAAGCCCGAATCCGCCGGGCCAGTTCATAGTCGGTTCGGGTGGAGTGGATATGGCGGCAGTCAATCTCCACAGTGTGGCGGTTGATGCTGCGGATCTGGGCGCCCAGATTTTCCAGGATCTTGAGGGACATCCGCACGTCGGAGATCTGGGGGACATTCTCAATCCGGCAGATGCCGTTCACCAAGAGTGCGGCGGGAATGATGGCGACAGCCGCGTTCTTGGCTCCGCTGATCTCCACCTCGCCGAATAGGGGCTTTCCGCCCTGCACAATATATTTTGTCAAATCTTGACCCTCTTTTCAAGCAGCTTGCGGCGGCAGACTGCGTTTTGGTACTTGCAGTTTGCCCACCTGCCGGCGCTTCATACCTGCGCGGCAGCATGTTCTGCCGCGGCGAAAAACGCCCTCGACAGTAGCGCAGTTTTAGAATAGCACATTCGGACAAGAATTGCAAATGTTTCCTGAGTGGGATTTTCGATTTTGGCGGAAAAATACAAGCCCGGAGGCTGGAAGACGCAGGAAAAAACGCCGCGGCGCAGGGTCCATCAGGAGCTGTGCCGCGGCGTCTGTCAAATTTTGGGACATGTCAGCTGAAATATTTTTTCAGCAGGCGGGAGATCTCCCGGATGTCAATGGGCTTGGCCACATGGGCGTTCATGCCGCATTGGATACATTTTTGGATGTCTTCCGTAAAGGCGTCAGCGGTCATGGCGATAATGGGGATTGTCTTGGCGTCCTCCCGGTCCAGGGCACGGATGGCCGTAGTGGCCTCGTAGCCTGTCATGACCGGCATCCGGAGATCCATCAAAATGGCGTCGTATGTGCCCGGCGCGGAGGCATTGAACTGCTCCACGCAGATCTTGCCGTTTTCCGCCCACTCCAATTCCAGACCCAGTTCGCTGAGCAGCTCGCTGGCGATCTCCCAGTTCAGGTCATTGTCCTCCGCCAGCAGGACCCGCCGGCCCCGGAAGTCGTCCATCTCCTGCTCCGGCAGTTCTTCCTGGTTCTCGATGGGGTCCAGGAAGGGCTTGAGGCCGTAAAAGAGGGTGGACTTGAACAGAGGCTTGGAAATGAACCCGGTGATCCCGGCGTCCTTGGCCTCCGTCTCGATCTCGCTCCAGTCGTAGGCGGAGATCAGCAGGATGGGGAAATCGTTGCCGTACAGCCGGCGGATCTCCCGGGCAGCGCTGATGCCATCCATCCCCGGCAGCTTCCAGTCCAGCAGAATGATCTGATAGTCGTCGTGCTTTCTGTGGTGCTCCGCCACCAGGGTGAGGGCGCTCTCGGCGTCCAGGGTCCAGTCGGCCTTGATGCCAATGGATTCCAAAGAGGAAACCGCGCTCTCGCACAGCAGCTTGTCGTCGTCCACCACCAGCATCTTCCAGTCCGGAAGGACCATGTCGGCTTCCATCACCTGGGCCTTTTCCAGGTCCAGAGTCACTCGGAATTCGCTGCCCTGGCCCAGCTCACTGTCCACCTCAATGGTACCCTCCATGGCGTCTACAATGTACTTGGTGATAGCCATGCCCAGGCCGGAGCCCTCGGTCTTCCGCACCCGGGCGCTGTCCTCCCGGACAAAGGACTCAAAGACCTTGTTCCGAAGCTCCGGAGACATGCCGATGCCGTTGTCCTTTACCGCCAGATGGATGCGGACGTAATCATCTCCCTTGAGAGAGGGTTCCTGGTACATAGAAACCCGAATGGTCCCCTGCTCCGGAGTGAATTTTACGGCGTTGCCCAGCAGGTTGATGAGGACCTGATTGAGCCGGATACTGTCACAGCAGACATTTTCCGTGGTGATGTCGTAGATAGAGACCTCAAACTGCTGGTGCTTGGCCCGGACCTGGGGCTGGACGATGCTGACCACGCTGTCCATGACCTCCCGCAGGGAGACCTGGTCGGTATTCAGGGTCAGCTTGCCGCTTTCGATCTTGCTCATGTCCAGCACGTCGTTGATCAGGCCCAGCAGGTGTTTGCTGGAGAGGCTGATCTTCCGGAGACAGTTCTGGACCTGCTGGGAATCGTTGAGATTGGCGGTGGCGATGGCGGTCATGCCCACGATGGCGTTCATAGGAGTGCGGATGTCGTGGCTCATATTGGAGAGGAACTCGCTCTTGGCCTTGTTGGCGTAGATGGCCTCCTTCCGGGCCTTGTCCAGCTCGTTCATCTGCCCCCGCAGGAGGGTGAAGTATTGCCGGAAGACCAGCAGCAGAACCGTCAGGACCAGGATGCAGACAGCAATGACGATCTTGATCCAGTGGGAGGTGAACCCGTTGACCATCTCGTCCAGGGTGCTGTAGGGCATGAAGGTGATCAGATTCCACTCAGAGTGGGACAAGCTGGTGCAGTACATCTGGCGGGGCTCCCCGTCTACGATCACCTCGGAGAAATAGTTCTCGTCGTTGGCGATAGCGGCGATGAGCTCGGAGATGTACTGCTCGGCGGTTTTGCCGTTTGAAAACTGATAAAGGCTGCGGACACGCTCGAAGTAGCTGTCCCGGAAGGCCCCTCCGGTGCGGATCACAAAGCTGCCGTCGTCCCGGATGATGTAGGAGTAGATGTGGTCGTCGTTTTCATCCAGGGAGAGGGTGTCGTTGATGTAAGAGGCGGGGAGGCCGGCCACCAGGGCGACGCAGGGATGTCTATCCGTGGGCTGATGCGGAGAGGGAACCCCCAGGAGAATCACGCGGTTGTCCTCCGCGTCGTTGCCGATGGCGACCTTCTGTTCCCCGCGGCTCAGGGAGTCCAGAAACGGCCCCTGGTCTACCACCTCCAGGGGGGAGCCGTAGAGCATATCAAAGGTTCCGTCGGTGCGGTAAAAGGCCAGATACGTAAACTCTCGGGCCTGGGCGTTTTCGATCAGGTTCTGCTGCATGGCGGGGTCCTCATGGATGGTCTCCGACACCACGGTCTTCACCAGGGCCTCCAGCTGCTCCAGCCGCAGGCCAATGGTGGTTTCAAAGTGCATGGAGATCTGTTCGCTGATGCCGGACATATACATCTGGCTCACAGCGCGGATGGTCTCCCGGCTCTTGTGGCTCATGTAAAACCCCAGGAAGGAGAAGATGCAGACGGTGAGGGTAAACAGCAGAGTCAGACTGATGAGGAGAAAGCGTGAGGTTTTAGGCTGCTGCTCCTTCATCCCGCGTTCGCCTCCTGAAAGGCCCGGATTGCCGCAGCGGTCTGCTGATAGTCTGCTTTCACCTGCTCCACCAGCTCCGCGGACCCCTCGCTCCAGCTTCCGCCCCGCAGGGCCTCCGCCAGGGCGCTGCTGGAGATCTGGAGCTTGGTCAGGCTCAGATTCTGACACACGCCCTTGATGGTGTGCGCCGCCCGAAAGGCCTCCGTGCAGTCTCCCGCCTCCACAGACCTGCACAGCAGGTCAAAGCTGCCGTCATCCAGGAATTTCAACACAAATTTTTGGACCAGGCGCTCGCTGCGCAGGCGGCCGATGGCCTCGTCATAGTTACCGCCCATAGCCTCATAGCAGTCGTTCAGATTCATGTGGTTGACTCCTTTCCCGCAGTCCCGGACTGGGACTGGTCGCTGTCGATGGGAGAGATGGAGGAGGGTGTCTGCTCCATGGTCTCATTGGTGTAGAAGCGGCAGCTGCCCCGTCCGCCCCGCTTCACGGAGTACAGAGCGGAGTCCGCCGCATGGAAAAGGGTTTCGTAGTCGGTGCCCACCACCTGGGTGGTGGCGACGCCCATGCTCAGGGAGATGGGGAACTGCTCATAGGTTTTTCCGGAGAGACAGTTGTAGATCCGCTGGATGGGAAGCTCCGGGGAGGCGCTGTACTCCACAAAGAGCAGGAACTCGTCTCCGCCCACCCGGGCGGCGATGTCTCCGCCCCGGACGTTGGCCCGCAGAGTGTCGGCGATGAACATGAGCACCCGGTCCCCGAAGAGGTGGCCGTAGGTGTCGTTGGCGTTTTTAAAGTGGTCCAGGTCGACGATCGCCAGGGCGTAGTGGCTGCTCTGGCGGGCCTCCAGGCGCTGGAGGATGTGCTGCTTGGCGTACTTGTGGTTGAGCAGGCCGGTCATGGCGTCATGGGAGGCCTGTTCCTCCAGGGAGTTCAGCTTCATGCGGGACTCGTGGATGTCCACGGCCTTGCCGATGACGCCGGTATAGCGGGGCGGCTCGTCGGTGGACCACATGGCCCGGCTGATGATCCGGCACCACCGGGGCCCGTCGGGATAAGGGACCAGCGTGTCGCAGGTGATTACCGGGTGTTCCGGGGTGGTGGCGTGCAGGGCGTCCGCCAGACGGCGGCACTCCTCGCTGTTCATCATGCCGGGGGAGTCCAGGTGGTTCATGGGGTCCGGGACGGTCTCCGCCAGGCCCAGCTTTTCCGCGCCCCAGGTGTTCAGGGTCAGCATGGGCGGGGACACCGTGAACTCGAATTGGATCTCCTGGGTCATGGCGGCGAAGAAGCTGTACTTCATCCGCTCGTGCTCCAGGAGCTGCAGTGTGCGGCCGGAGGCCGAGAGCTCCTCGTGGCGCAGCATCTCCTCGGCGATGCTCTGAATATCCTCCCGATTCACCTGGAGGGTGCTGGTGCTTCCCAGGTGCTCCGGAATGTCGGCTGAGATCTCGATCAGGCACTCCAGCAGCAGCGGGTTGAAGACGCCGCACTCGCCGTTCAGGATCATCTGCACGGCTTTTTCGTGGGGGAAGGGGGGCTTGTAGACCCGGACGCTGGTCAGGGCGTCGTAGACATCCGCCAGAGCCACGATCTGGGCGGAGATGGGGATGTCGTCGCCCTTGAGGCCGTCTGGGTAGCCCCGGCCGTCCCAGCGCTCATGGTGCCAGCGGCAGATGTCATAGGCGACCTGAATCAGGGGCTCGTTTTTGTGGAAGGGGAGGTTTGCCAGCATCTCCGCGCCGGTGAGGGCGTGGGATTTCATAATGGTGAACTCCTCGTCCGTCAGCCGGCCGGGCTTGTTGATGATGTTGTCGGGGATGACGATCTTGCCGATGTCATGGAGGGCGGAGGCGGTGGAGATGGCCACCACATCTGCCCGGGAGATGCTGTAACGGTCCGACTTTTGGATCAAATGCCGCAGGAACATCTCCGTCAGCGTCCGGACATGGAGGACGTGGAGGCCGCTCTCACCGTTGCGGAACTCCACAATATGGCTGAGGATGTCGATCATCAGGGCACTGTGCTGTTCCTTCTCGTAGATCTGGTTGGTGACAAGCCCGATGAGCTTTTTCTGCTTGGCGTAGAGCATGATGGTGTTGACCACCCGCCGGTGGACGATCATGGCGTCAAAGGGGCGGCCCACGAAGTCCGTGACGCCCAGCTTGTAGGCCCGTTCCACGTGGCTGGAGCCGCTCTCCGCAGAGATCATGATGACCGGAACGTCGTCAATCCACTGCTTCTGGTTCATCACCTGGAGCACGCCGAAGCCGTCCATCTCCGGCATCACGATATCCAGGAGGACCAGAGAGAGCTCCGTGCTGTGCTGCTCCAGGAGCTCCACCGCCTGACGGCCGTTTTCCGCCTCGAGAAACTCGTACTCCTCTCCAAGCATATCAATCAGGATCGCGCGGTTCATCTCGGAGTCGTCGGTGATCAAAATTTTGTACTTGCTGTTCTTCTGCTGTGCCATGTTGGAATCACATCCTTATGCTGTGGATATTGGGCCGGAGCGGAAAGCCGCCCGGGTACAATGGGAAAGCCGCAGCTGCCGCGGGGGGATACGCTGCCTGGGAACCGCGGGACAATGGGCTGGGGGTTCACGGAGGGTGGGCGTGGGGTGTGGAAACGTCTCGCCTCCGATTTTCAGGCAGAGTTAAGATATGCGGAAAATCTCCCAGCTATATTGTATCTGATTTCTGCCACGTTGTCAAAGGGGAAAGACGAACAAACCGCCATTTTGGCAGAATTGAGCGGTGCCGGCGGGGAAGAGGCCCCGGTGCTCTTGCGTATTTTCCGCTGCCGTGCTACCATGTTCTCCATAGAGAAAGGGCGGCGCAGTTTTTGGGACCAGAGGCGCAGGGAAGACAGGGACGATGCAAAAATGATGGAATGGGGGAGCATCCTAGACCGGATCTGGAGCGCCGCGCGGCCTCCAATTTTCGGATTCGGATGAGGAAGGAACGCCCCGGGAGGTGCATGGTGAACAAGATTTTGATTGCGGAGGACGAGGCCCCCATCGCCAACTTGATCCAGACGGCTCTGGAGGGAGCGGGCTACCGCTGCGTCTGGGCGGCGGACGGCGGCGCGGCGGCGGACCTTTTGGAGGCGGAGCCCTTCGATCTGGCGCTGTTGGACATCATGCTGCCCAAGGCCAACGGCTACGAGGTGCTGGAGTACTGCAAGACGCTGGAGGTGCCGGTGATCTTCCTCACCGCCAAGGGCCAGCTGGAGGATCGGGTAAAGGGGCTGCGCCTGGGGGCGGAGGACTACATCGTAAAGCCCTTTGAGCTGATGGAGCTGCTGGCCCGGGTGGAGACGGTGCTGCGCCGCTGCGGCAAGACCGGGCGGGTGCTGACCCTGCCGCCGGACATTGAGATCGACACCGCCAGCCACGTGGTGCGGCGGTGCGGGGAGCCGGTGGCGCTGACGGCCAAGGAGTATGACTTGCTGCTGCTGTTCGTCCAGAATAAGAACATCGCCCTCTACCGGGACCGGATCTATGAGCGGGTCTGGGGCGAGGAGTTTTTGGGCGACAGCCGCACGGTGGATCTGCACATCCAGCGGATGCGCCGCAAGCTGGGGCTGGAGCACCGGCTGGTGGCGGTCTATAAGGTGGGATACCGGCTGGAGGTCTGAATCCATGAAGATAAGAGCCTGTTTAAAAATCTCCCCGCGCACGTCTTGGCGGTGTATTTTCCGCCGGGACTCCGAGGATCTCCGGCCGTTGAGATTCCAGGCCCATTCCTGCGAATTTTAAGGGGGGTGACGTCATGAAGCTCCTGTGGAAGCTCTTTTGCAGCATGGTTCTCATTGCGGCGCTGGCCTGCTCCGCAGGCGGCTATGTGCTGATTGATACCCAATTCCGCACCTCCCTGAACAGGGAGGTTGCGGCGCTGTATGAGGAGAACGACCTTCTGCGCTACGCCCTGGCCCAGGAGCTGACCTTCAACCCCCTGTACAGCCGGAAGGAGCTGGCGGAGGCCGCCGGGGGCATCAGCATCTCCACCAGCCGGGGCACCGTGGCCTTCCGCCTCAGCGGCGGGGAAGGGGAGACCTTGGGCGGCAGCGGGACGCTGCCGGTGGAGGCGGGCCCCCTGGTCTCCACGCTGGAGGACGGCCAGCGGGGCTGGGTGATGACCACCCTGGCCAACGGACGGATCTACCTTCACGCCGCCAGCCCCCTGGCGTTGGAGGACGGCATTCTGTACCTGGAGAACTGCCGGGAGGTCAGCGGGCTCTTTGCCGACCGTGCGGCCCAGTACCAGAGCTTTTTCGTGCTGATGCTGGCGCTGACCGGAGCGGTGGGCGTGCTGTCCCTGGCGGTGTCCGCCATGCTGCTGCGGCCCCTGAGCCGCCTTTCCGCCGCCACCTGCCGGATGGCCGCCGGGGAGCTGGATCAGCGGGTCCGGGTGGACCGGGACGACGAGCTGGGCCAGCTGTCGGCGGATTTCAACGTCATGGCACGGCGGCTGGAGCGGCAGGTGACGGAGCTGACAGAGGCGGCCCGCCGGCAGGAGGACTTCATCGGCAGTTTTGCTCATGAGATCAAGACGCCTCTGACCTCCATCATCGGCTACGCGGATCTGCTGCGGTCACGGCCCGCCACGGCGGAACAGGTGCGGGAGAACGCCGGGTATATCTTCAGCGAGGGCCGCCGTCTGGAGGCCCTGAGCCGCAAGCTTATGGACATCATCGTCTTGGGGAAGCAGGACTTCCCCCTGCGGCCGGTGCCCATGGACGCCTTTTTGCGCCAGGTGGGCGGCGCCCTGCGGCCCGCCCTGGAGGAGCGGGGCATCCGCCTGACTGTCCGGGCTGCGGCAGCGGAGATCCCCCTGGAGCCGGATCTGGTGAAGACCGTCTGCCTGAACCTCCTGGACAACGCCCGGAAGGCCATTGACGGCCCGGGGACGATTCTGCTGGAGGGCCTCCGGGAGGAGGGCGGCTACTGCATCCGGGTGTCGGACAGCGGCAAGGGCATCCCGGAGGCGGAGCTGAGCCGGGTGACGGAGGCCTTCTACATGGTGGACAAGTCCCGGGCCAGGGCCCAGGGAGGCGCGGGTCTGGGGCTGGCGCTGTGCCAGCGGATCGTGGATCTCCACGGCGGGTCGCTGTCCATTGAGAGCCGGCCGGGGCAGGGGACCCAGGTGTCCGTCCGCCTGCGGGAGGGAGCCGGATCGTGAGAAATTGGAGGAACACGCTGCTGCCGCTGCTGGCGTGCCTGGCGGTGGTAGGGCTGGCCCTGCTGCCGCTGCGGCTGTCCGCCCTGCGGGACAGGACCCTCACGGGAACGGTTCATACGGAGGAGCTGGGAACGGACAGCAATTTTCCCGCCCGGCCTCCGGCTCTGGAGCGGCGGCTGTGGCTGCTGGTCCAGTGGGAGGAGTTCCCGGAGGAGGTCACCGTGATCGGACAGGAGCTGACGGAGGGCTCCGAGGAGCTGGAGACCTTGAAGACGGCCATCCGGGAGGAGCTGGCGGAGTGGGATGTTCTGCCCGGCGATCCGGAGAGCTTCACCAATTTCAGCGGTTCCCGGTTCTACCTGCGGGACCCTCAAGACCTCTCCAGCGCCGGATTTTTCGCCGCGTCCGGCTATGTGCCGTCGTGGGATGGGATCTTTACGCTGACACTGGACGGGGAGACCGGGCACATGGTGCGGTGTCAGATTTACTTTTCCAATGTAAAGAAGCACCTGGGCACCCCGGAGACCGTGGGACGGGCCTTCCTGGACCGTCTGGGCCTGTCCTATGAGGAAGTGACGGACTGGGATTCCGCGTCACAGTTTCGGATTCTGGACAGCGGCGTGTGCTGCCTGGTCGAGGTGGACCGGGACCGGTTGGAGCTGGTGTTCCAGCGGGACTGGGCGATGGAGGCGTCCGACGGGCCGGCTGGGAACTTTTTTGACAGCTCGGCCGTCCTAGGCCTCGTTTGAAAAATGTCAAAACACCCGAACAGCGGATCTTTTTCCGCCACTCCGCGTTAAATTTTTTTGCCGGGCGACAGCCCGCCTGCGAAA